>JAJRXH010000510.1 GCA_024276395.1 archaeon | reverse complement strand
CTTGTACATCTGGCGATGACGGTAACCACAAGAACCCACGAGAACTCGGATCAATTTCATCTCCTCTCAAGTAGCGTGAGGCTGAATGGACCATGGATAACATTGCATCTTCAGAAATGACTCCCGGTATTTCCTGATCTAAGGCATCTTTGATGGAAAGACGTTCCCACGTTCGATCAGCGTGTACTATGAGAACGGAATCGGGTATTCTCACGCCCCAGGGAGTGTATCCATCTAATAGGACAACCCATGCGGGTTTTCCATCTTTCCAGGGATCGATCAAGTAGTATGTTGAGCTCATTATGGCATCTGGTACGGCTTCAATGACTACGTGTTCAAGATCACGCAGGCCGTTAAGTCCGGGTCCTACTTTCATTTCCACGTACTTGATGCGAATGTTCTCTGGAATGGGATTATCGAGATCCATTGAGATGTATCCAGCAATGTAGTTGGTATCTGGATTGAATAGAGCAGAAACATATCGAAGGGGGACGATCCATGCGGGTTTACCTTGAATCTTTCCGATGGTAGCGTGCTCTTCAAGTACTTGAACTCGAAATGATTTAGGAGGTTCTGGTAATTTCAGTGAATCGACTAGGTCCAAGAACAGATCTTTATCTACGAATCGGAAATGATCGAGGACCACGGGATATTCATCTAGTGACTTTTGTCCGATGGAAAGATAATCTAATGCTTCTCGTCCTTGCTCCAATTCTTGAAATTTTTGCATCACCGGAATTAGTACCAGAGAAGTACTAGTAAGAATTGCAAGAGAGATTATGATGATAGCCAGTCTTTTATTTTTAGTCGGAAGAAAACTTCCCTTTCTTGGAATGATTACTTTTAATCGTGCATGTTCTCCCTTTTTCCGTGTCAATTTGGTGACCTTACTTATTTCATGATCACCATCCGTCGTGGTATCGTTCTGGTCTAGATCGGATGCAAAGGCAAGAATCTTTTCATTCATGGTGGGATATGATCTGAAAATGAGCCATGAGATGAGACTTAGAAGTCCTATCGCGATTAAGGGATAGACAAACATTCCAGGGAGAAACCACGCTAGCCCCACGCCAAGAGTGTTCAACGTATTACGAATTAGATTCAGTATAGCGGTCAACATGAAGGGAAGAATGGCAATTCCAGCGTAAATGAAATATTGATTTGATACTTCAACTTTTTGTAAATCTTCTGAAAGAGGCTTGAGAATGCTCCCATTCTTGATGAAAAATGCTGATATCATGAGAACAATCGTCCATGTAATGAAATGAATCGATATATCAAGAAAAAACTTGTTCAACGATTTTAAAAAAGCCGAACTCACGGGATACTCAATGGAAATCATTTGAAAAAAGGCAGCAATGCTCGTCATTGTCACAATGCTCGTTGAAGAGAAATTTAATTGGTGCGCAAGCGTGACAAAAATGATGAACATCATTAGTACTGGAAACACTTGAAAGATGAGCCCATATCCATACCTTGCTAGAACTAGATCTAGTTGTGGATTGAACTCTCCTCCATATTGTAGGATTATCGTGGTATTGACGATCTCTAGCGTTAGAAATCCTAAAAACGGAAGGATAACTATGGCAAATTCGGCTAGCCTACTCCCCTTTCGGAGCACGGCGCGTCGCGAGAGAATGATGGTAATGAGCCATGTCACCAAGATCGTTAACCAAAACCATGCTATTCTAGGTAAATTCCAGATAATTACTTCTTGGAATGTCATAGTTGATCGAGAATCTATATTTCTGTCTTTATTTATAAATTAACGGATTAAAGTACTCTTCATTGCGTTTCATTGTAAATATTTTATATCTAGGGAATGGGTCGTGATTTTTTGGTTAAAAGTTAAGATAGGTGGAATTTCTTGATGAAAACTTCGTAATTTGACTTTCAAATAGGTTTCAGAATCTTTAAAGAAAAATTATGAAATTATTGTGGTGAGAAGTTAAAGGCATGGGCGAACATCATTAATTCGTTAAGCTTTTGGAAAATTAATCATGAATCAATGCTTGAAATCATCATGATTGTTGTAAACTATTGGATTTGATGATTAGGGTCCAAGAAGCTGTTTATCAAGAATTATTGAACTTTTATCTGGAGAAACATCTTGAAATCTGGAAAAGGCTTCTTAAGGTTTGACATGACAAGTCGCACGAAAAATGGAGAGTTATTCAGCCATCCCCGTATTTTAAAAGGGTATTTTAAAACAACTTCGTTTCTTTAAATATATCAAAAGCAAGTGAATAACTCTCGAAAAGTGGACAAACTTGGACCTCGCCGCGTCAGTACTTCGGTAAGATATCGTAAATTCTCGCATGATACCACTGGTAGTGGATGGATGCGAGTGATCTTTCAGTAAGACAGCGACAGATCTGGTAATGATGGTTATGGTATATTTCTCATGTACTATTATGTGGGAAACCTCCTGAAGCAGCTTCACGTTAACATTCCTGTTTGACACTGAGTTCGTTGATTATGAGTTAGTCTTCACGGATCGTGTGTTTGGTTTGACCTACAGTTGCCATGGTTTGTCTTTCACTTGATACCTTGGCTAAATATCCGATGATAAAAGAGTTGGATCAGCTGATGTTGGTGTTCTAGTTAATAACATCACAGACGTTATTTTCTGGTTTTTGATTATCATGTTTCCTTTTCTTGCTTGCATCCTTGCAGCATTAGACATCTAAAAGAAATTGTCATAAAATTTATTTAAACATCACCTCATCATTGGATGATAACACGGTAATTTTAGCCGTGTTGACAAGGAGGTGTTAATGTCGATGACAATGAAACCCGTGATGTTTGAATCTACTGCAGGGTTGATATTCAAGGAAAAAAAACGGCTATTGGTCGATGATGAGATTCTGTCGCTAGAAACGGAATTCAGTAATATTCTGAGGACAGGTGAGACGTTTCACCGCGTGAGGAAAGAAGATATAGTCGCAATAAGATCTTTTGATTCAGGATATAGGTCTTTAATGGCAATTATCTTGGGAGTTCTTTTTCTCATCACTGGATTGGGAGTTCTTCAGTCAAGCATATCGATATCTTTGATGATGATCACCATAGGAGTAATCTTGGTCATTCATGGATTGCAAAAAGAATTTACTGTCATTTTAGAGTATTTAGCTCGGTCATCATCTCTTCCAGTGTTCATTCCTGGTGTATTGCAATTCAATGGTCAAGGAACAATTCCTTTTACGGATGAAATGGCTTCCATTGATTTTCTTAACGCGAATGTGGCTCGTGATGATGAAATTCTTACATATCGGTTGAAAGAGACATTTCTAACAATGGAAATGGCTCGCAAAACCATTCGAATAGGAAAAGAGATCATTATCGTGAAACAAGAGGGCAAGATCTTGCGGCCAAATGGTTTCGTTATGTTTCCCACGAAAAATCTCATCTCTGTTCGAGTAAATCCCATTTCGTTTCGCAGTCCTAAATGGGGCGTTCTTGGTATTTTTCTAGCTCTTCTTGGCCTCATTGCTCTATCCCAGATGGAGCTTGACACGTTACCTTCTGCCTTGCTGTACACGTTATTTGGAATATTTTTAATCTTGTGGGGATTCCAAAGAATTACAAAAATATCATTTACTTACATGGTCTTTGGGAATCGAATGTATACTGTCGATGTTGAGGGTATAACCGTTGATCCAGTGGAAATGTTGCATTCACTTGGTGATGTAGCAATGCAGGCGAGCCTGGATGGCATGCGCATTCAAGCTGGAAAAGCATGATTCATTTATGTTAGATGTAATAATTAAGGAGGTAAAAGAAAAATGACAACACGAATGTTACCATCACAACCAGGTATGGATCCATCACGACAAGCAGCAGCTCCAACGGGAGCAAAGTGGTGGACAACCGATTTATCTACTGGATTGGGATTCATCAAGTGGTCTACCATCGTCGTGTTGGTATTGATGATCATTACAATTCCTCTTGCGATCTTGTTGTATTTTTATTGGAAACGACAATTGGTCTGCACGATGGTCATCAACCCGCATTCCGTTGCAATGTACCAGTCAGCTGGACGTAAGATTAATCCTAAGGTCTCTCGATACTACTTGAACCGTCATGCCATCGTGACTGCAAGTGGAACCACGAGCACCACGAGAAAACTATGGGTTCTGGTATTGTTAACTTTGTTGGCGTTGGGAATGATTTCACGGATCTTTGAAGACGTTAGGACTGCCTTGCAGAGTGCCCTCTTGGTGGGACTGCTTTTCCTTTTATACATGCTATGGGTATCACGATATCATTTGACCGGTTTTAATCTAGATGCGCGTTTTCCTCTAGGTGGTGGTACCGTCATTGGTGATGCGACTGGGAAAGTGTTTTCATTGCTGGCACGATTATACAATGCCATCTTAGGTGAATCGATGCAATCAACGGATGTGGCAGTGAAAGAGGGATTTAGTTTAGAAGCTGCAAAGACGCAGGGACTCGTGGCATTGTCGCATCCAGGAATGATGTCTTTCATTGGACATGATGTACAAGCTGGTAATTGTTTCTTGGAGTCGAAAAACTTCTCTGCTACCTTGTTGGTAGAAGCGGAACGACAAGTTGAATACTCAGTCGTGCCACCTGTTGAATCCACAGTGGTGTTTTGTCCAAATTGTGGAGTAAAAACCGAGAAAGGGTCAAAATTTTGCTTTCATTGCGGGACGCCGTTGTGATGGAGTCATTATTGGTCCACATCTCTTCTTTTTTTATGGACCTTACCATGAAATTTCCGCAGAAAATCCTGTTCTTTTGGGTGAAGAGTGTCACAAGCCTTCTATTCGCACTAGTTCTTTAGGTGATATCACGGGGAAATTGCAAGACTTTTTGATTGTTGCCCCTCGATTAATGATTTCATTGTCATTAGTGACGAAGTAGTCGATCTCCTCTCCAAGACAATCAGATAATGAACATGCTATTGCTAGATGAAGATTATCCAAGCTGCGAAGTTTTGTAATGGCTGCTAACTTGATAGCTTTCCAAGTCACGGATGGTATCTTAATCACTTTGTCGTGAATCGTGATGGAACCCACATCTGGGCACGTTACGATGAACACATTTGGTATGGTAATTATTGCTTTTAGATATTCGATGGATAGGGGTGCATCAAAGATGCGACCGTGAACATCTAGAATCCTTTCAAACTTGCTTTTTTGTCTTTCCACAACAGAAGCGATTTCGCATAATCCTAGGGTTGAAATGAAACCTTTTAACACGTCATTCTTTATTGCTCTAAACATGTTGGTGATGGCGTCGTAATTAGGATCTGTTGAAGCCCAGTATCCTAACACGACACTGGTATCTAGATACAGGGATTTCATCGTTCTCGCCCTTCTGCGACAATGCGCGCAGTATCGCTGCTAAAGATGTGTTTTCCGATCTCGTGTAATGCTTCGTCAGATAACGTTCTAGGACTATCTAATGTTTTGATCATTTCTTGCTCGATGCTATTTATTAGATGACGTTTTAGAGCGTCGTGCAATAGCATTCGAATGGCACTACTTCTATTTGGAAAGTGTCTGGATTTTACTAGCAAGTCAATTTTTTTCAGCATTTTTGGGTCAAGTCTTATCGTTACAACCTGTTCTTTACTCAATATTCTCACCATATGATGTATGACATTCGTAATATAAATACATTTGTAATCCCACATAACCATCCGATATGCTCCTCTTTTATAGAGATGAAAGTTTTCTTCCAGAGCGATATGACGATGAAAAGTAGCCAGAGGGTTGTCGATGATGCACTCATCCGATAGAACTAATGGACAGCGCGTTCAACCATTAATTAATGAATATCATGATATAGAAGCCAAGATTTTTAGATTCGTTTCATTCCTTCTTAGTGTAAGGATATGTAGTAAATGAAGCTTAAATAGCTTACTCCTTTGTTTACAATCTTTTGAAACAAAACTAAGGGCCACAAAATTCTAAGTGGCATTAATAAGCCGATTAACATGCAAAAGACAATTCCATTTAAGAGAAAAGCTTCTTAAATGACAAAGGATTTTGATATCCAAGCAGCTTAAGGATGGACAGTAAAGGATATTCTATCATTAAGAACATCATCATGCCTAACCCGAGAGATAAATAAAAGATAAAGTCAATCATCACAGAAACACGGACAATTTTTCCTCTTAAACCGTTACTTAGACGCCAAGCGCCACGTATCGCTTCAAAATATGAGGTGCGATGGAACAAAAAATAAGGTGGCGAAAGCACGTGGAGCGGTATTACATGAAAGAGACGAAAGAAAATCATGCTAACTAACAAAAATAAAGAAAGGAAATCAGGGAAAACATGCCACTGAATGCTCCTGTAATTTATCGTTCCTGTTATCGAAGAAAGTAAAATTCCCAGGGAAATCATGATTAGAAAGAGAGATCCTAGTTCAATCAAATAAATAAGTGCATATAAGCCGATTAAGACATCTCCAGTTGACTCTTTCTTGGGATTAAAAATATAATTTTCTCCGTATCGAGTATTATGAATAATAGCAAACTGAAGAGCACCATGGAAAATGCTTAACAAAAGATTTCCAAATTTTTTAATGGCCGCGATGGAGATGAAAAGAATCGTGATGAGAGATATTCCTATGAGTGAGATTTCAGGGTACATGAACCCAGAAAAAAAGAGAATGACTTTAAAAAAGAATGCAATATTCATGAGCACTGCTATGATAATAAATATCTCAGCTGTTGCCCCATAAAATAAATAATACCATTTAAATTCTTTAAAACGTCTTTTATATAAAGGTTGACGTCTTGTTTCTTGGAAACTATATTAGGGAGTTATTTCCTTCGGAAGTTATTTTGATCAGCTTTATGATACCTCAAGAGTTGCGTGTCCTAGCAGTGGAAAAAAGAAATGAAATTTCGTTTCGTCAAGATTAGAGATGAATAAGTCCAATTAGATTGACGGCCGGAAAAATCACATGCTTTTCCACGGCATCTTTCTAATGATGCATTAAGCAATGATTTTGGCAGGTCATCTCATTTTTTTCGTGAATTGGCAGGAACTTCTTGCTGATAGGAGAAGAACTACTATTTAAAGGATACAATGAATGCATCATGGAAGTTCCGTTTCCCAGCATTCTCGTTTGCACGTGATCTGAATGAAGATCTACCACCAGATTGACGTTATTACAATGATTAACGCGCTATCCTCGGAATATTTGGTAATTACAACAGCCACGGGTTGATTCTGGAAAGAAGATCATTCCTTAGACGTTCTTCATGAAGACAAGGAGTAGTGCTGAGATGCCACGTTTCCAGAAAGTTTAAAAAGCATCAATGGCGATTTATTTCTTGAAATACAGTTTCAAAGTAAAAATATTGGCGGTTTAGTCATGGAAGAGAGACATTCCAACATGAACAACCAATCCGAAAAATGGCATTAGTTCTGGAGAGGTTCTGATTTTTTGTGCCGATTTAATGATTTAATGACGAAAAATGGCATCATAAAAGATCCTAAGAGAGCTTATGATCTCTTGAAGTGGTACATTTCACCGAGTTATTCTTCTTATTGGCGCCAAGCAATGCAAAAAGAAAACAAGGAAGACGCGGATCTTCTTCTCAAGCAAAATTTTTCTCAACTTCATCAATTCTTTCCAGAATTCATTGCCGAGCGACAATTTATTGCGGAAAGACAGGCTTTCTTTCAGTCCGCCATGCCATATGTCTTACGCCCAAGTGAGGCAGGTTTTCCATTTCATTGGCTATTATTTCGCGCTCTTGCTGCCGAAATTGGCGAATGGGAAGAGCGATACCAGGCCATGATCACGCCTTTTCTCATCATCTCTTCGAATGATTTTTTCGTCACTACTGATGGAAAAGGAAGGTTTAAGGCAGACATTGGTCAAGAAATCGCGCAGAAAGCACTTGGCCACTCATTCTGGAATGCGTGCCACGAGCATAAACTTTCGATGCTCACATCATCACAACATCATGTATTACACCAGGCCATCACGCTTTATTTCACTCAATACGATTCACTCACGAAACTGCCTCCCGTGAAGGACGTTGCACGGGCTGTTGGCTGTCACGTGAATCAGGCATATCGAACGCTCACGTTTGCTCTCAAGTCAGGTGTTGTTGACTTTCATTCCTTTCCACGGGCAACGAAACTTGGCGTGCAGCTTATTGCTACCGTGGTGAGAGCTCCACCAACTCTTCCTTATCTTCTGACGACCAAAACAAAGATGACCGATGTTTTATCCGGTCATTCACCAAGTAAATCCGTTGAAATCCCCTCAATGGCTGATGCCAATTCGCGACTTCCTTTTCAGGAGTTGCATGCTCACGTGATTGTTCCTTTAGGGACCCGCACGTGGTTCATTATCTGGTCACTTTCACCATCGTTGTCTTCGTCATTGACAACAATTGATGCTCCCTCTCTCATTGATGCATTCTTGCAAGCTCATCTAGGGCGTGGTAGTCATATTCTGGAGGAAGTTCATCAGATAACAAGTGTTACTCGTTGGCTTTCACTTAGCAAGTACTTCGATGTTCCAGGGAATCAACCTGCAAATCTCAATGTAACTGATATGATGGGAGATGGAGCATTTACTGAAGTAATTGGATGGAATTGGAGATATGATGGTTCTCGAGTGTCGAATATTGAGGACGATGAGTCGTCATCGTCAAGTCGGATTACCCATCGCATCCTTACACCCCTGCAGGCAACATTGATTTATCATTCACAGCATTCTTTCATTCACGTGAGGGCCATGGCCAAGAGATTAGACGTGGAGCCAAGCACCATCTTACGCAATCTTGTCAAGCTCAAGCGTCTGAGACTTTTACTCCCAGATGTGACCATCAGATTCGTGCGTCCCGTCCGTCCAGTGCTCATTCATCTTCGTGGATGCGGCATTACGAATCTTCAATGGTTACTCCAGTATCATATCTTTCCAGTGAAGAGCATCCTTAGTGGTATTGCTTGGCATGTTAATGGTAGCATGGTTGAAGAAAAAGAAGGAGAAGATGTAGTAGTAACTGGGCCACGGCCTTATGATGAACAAATGGTAGAAAATGACAATGTATTCATCCTTGCAAGCGTTTTATCCGGATCATCGTCATCGCAAAGAGAATTGAGAGATATGATGCAACGACTCGTGCTTGGACTCGATCTTGAGGAAGAAGCCGTGTTCGTGCATGATTTCATTGGGGGTGGCTCTCTTCCAATCGTGAATCCTCTTGTTCCGAATCCTAGATTTCTTCTTGACCCTTCAACATCTCTGAAACTACAAAAAATGACCTCCAGTAAAATGTCTGAGGATGTCATGAATGCAGAGAAAATATCCCTCCCCATTTCCTTATGACTTGACCATGGGACGGTATAAGACATTAAAGCTTTGGTAATGATTAGATGGTTAAAAGTGAAATGAAGGGTAAGCCTATGAAAGAAAGAAACGCCTTAAATCCAAGGAATTCATCCATGGTTTATGATTTAGTCAAGAAAGTTAATTGTCGACCTTTATTAACCTTGAATCGTGTAAAATTTCATGAATTATCACCATCGACAAGATTATTGGCTGTTCTTCATACTTGGCTACACGATCGCATCGAGGTGATGCAGCGATATTTTGAATGGTGGAGTAAGGAATTTCCAGATGATACCAGCTCTTCTCGTCATGTTGAATTGTCATTGGCACGTTTACTCTTTTTTGCCGTTATGTCAGAGGTATCCAGTTTCAAGCAATTGGTCAGCATGTTAAATGGTGATTTTGGCGCGAAGGTCCCACGACAATTATCTTCCAATGAGTTTCAGCAATGGTATCACCTCGTGTTGTGGCACTTATTTTTGGGTGATTATAAATGGTATGAACATCGCTACAATGAAAGTCGCGAGCATTACGTGAAAGCCATGGAGTATCTACCTCTTTCTAAAAAGGGTGATGAAAGACGCGTGATGACGGTTCCACCTGCCGAATTAAGACTGGTAAATGAATCTCCGGATGTTCTTGAGCAATGGGAGCTCGCCGAGAAAGAATTAGTGGAATTCTTATTGGGATATCTGTACTTGAGATTAGGGATGATCACCCCTGTATTGGAGGACATGTCCCTTGAAAATGGTCTTGCTTTCTTGCAGCAAGCTCGAGATATTTTTCAGCAGCTGGGACATCAAACCTTAACGGTAAGGACTTTATTGGAACAAAGTTCGCTGCACGTGGATCATGATCATCTTCAACAGTCATTGCAGTGCTTGGAAGAAGCATCTCATTATCTATCCATCGTGATGCAATCATTGTCTCTCACGGGCATTACTCCACAATTGAGACATCTTTACGTGCGAATGCTATTGATGAAAGCGCAAATTCTTCTTCGACAAGGGCATCTTCAACAATCCTTGGATAATGCCAATGAAGCCTTGACATTCATCAGGAAATACTCTGATCAATGGGATTTGGAATGGCGCATTCTCTTGCTTTTAGCGGCAATCAAGTCTCGTCAGGAATCTTTGAATTTAGTACATGAGATCATTGAGAACGCGTGGGAAATTACCAAGAAAATGAAAATTCCAGAGGCCCAACTCCGTTGCCTTGCGAACTTGATGCTGTTGTCCATTTACCGTTCCGATCATCGTCGTGCTAATCTATATCTTGAAGAAATGAATAGGTTGCTGAGTGGCTATCAAGAAGGTCTTGATCCTTACGTGGAGGGTAGGATCGAGTGGATGAAAGGTTATCACGCCTTAGAAATTTTACGTTCGCCAACTCGTGCCCTTGAACACTTGAAAAAAGCATTGATCATTTGGGAAGATCTAGAAGCATTTTCCAATGAAATTAACGTGCTCTTGCTAATGGCACGAGCATTCTTGCAGCTTCAGCAAGTGGACAAAGCCAAATTCTACTTAGAGCGCGTGGAAGCCTTAGTGAAGAAGAATGCATCTGAACACGAAAATGTTGAAAACGATGTTCCTTCTTTCCAAGAAAAATCTGACTTGTCCGTGACTTTCCCCTATTCCCACGTGAGGACAGCTATAGGAATGTACTTGTTCGTGCAAGCTCAGAAAGAGGTTCTTGAGCGTGATGTCGCAAAAGCAGCTCATTATTTTACTCGTGCCTTGTCCTTTTGGAATTCAGAATCGTCTAAGGCCTATAGCCACCATTACTGGAAGGCAAGGACTTGTCAAGCGTTCTTGGAAGTACTCATTGCTCAAAACAAGTTAGATGAAACGTGGTTCATTGCAGATCAAGGAATCGTTTCTTGTCAATTATTGGATAACCGTGCATTGCAAGCTGATTTTCTTTTCCAAAAAGGGAGAATTGTTCTTCTAGATGTTGAGAGAAAACTGCAAGATGGTCCAAATCAAGAAACAATCAATGAGATGTGGCCACTAGTTGAAGAAGGTATTAGAAATCTTGAATCAGCAAGAAAGCTCTATCGAGAGATTGAAGATGTCGTTTCTTATCGTTTCACCTCTGAACTACTGGCACGGATGCACGAAGTTTTAGGTAGACCAGAAATGGCAATTCGATATTTGGAGGAATCATGGGAAGCATTTCAAGAAGAGTCTGTCATGCAAGCTGTTAGCGGAGTTGAGGTGAAGAATGATGAAGATTCACGGTCAACTATCATTCCTCGCTATTTTTGACAACTGCTGAAGGTGAAAACTCTCACGAAAGCATTTTTTATTTCAGAGAGATTCGTTGCCAATTGCTTGATGTCGAAAAAATAGCAGTCAAAGGATCGTGATGTCTTCCCAGAATGACCGTGCGAGAAGCAGGTGGATGAAGTGAGTGGGAGTTTGAAGATGCTCTTTTGACGAGATCTCTAACATTTTAGCGAGATCAAGAAAATAGCCTATATGGAAAAGCAAGATCTCATCTTGGTGCACGTGAACTGTAATCCAGAGATTTGTGGTGGTAAGTCCACCCTTGAAAACAATGATTCTGCAGGAAATAATTGCCTGCACGAGTCGTGATGAAAGACATTTTTCTCTTTTGCTGTTTTTCTTTTTCATTGACTGAAAGATGTGAATCCGCGTCAAAAATACCTCTTTTTTATTTCCTACACTATCTTCGATGGCTCTCCGTCGCGATGATGGAGTGCTATTTCTCTTCGAATTAGTTCGTGAACTACTATTTAAAGGCAACCTTCACAGCACCTTGAAGGTGCTAGTTAATGTCCATGAAGAAAATGATTGATTCTAACTTGGTAAGAAGGTTTGACCATTCTCATTTGAAAGAGATTGACGATCATGAGCTTCGAAAGAAGATAAGGGCACTAATTTCTCGTTTATTACGATCGATCTCGGTTCGATGGGGAGAACAATCGTTGAGTTATTATGAGCTAGCTTGGATTGCTGGATGCCAAGACCAAATTTCTGGAAAGCCTTTATATCCTTCGCAACTTAAGAGATTGGCATCACTCCAAAATGCCAATGGGTCATGGGGCTTTGTTACGGAATCCACGCGACCGAGATTTCTTGCGACCTTTCAGGCCTATCAAGTTTTGTCGTCCTGGGTGAAGAAAGGACAACATCAACATCATCGTCACTTGCTTCAAAACTCACTCGCTAAGGCCCGTCATTGGTTAGAGGCCAATGAAGCGAACTTGGGAAAAGATTGGCAAGATCCTGCCGGATACGAATTGATCCTCGGGAGTCAGCTCGCCGTGGCTGAAACACTGGGTTTTGAGATTGAGTTTGCTACCTCTCATGCACATCAAATCAAGCTTTGGCGTGATCGAAAGCTTTCGCTCTTGGGTTCAATTGATCAGCTAGAGTCCTCCACGCTCATTCATTCTGCCGAGGCTCTTGGTGATGAGGTGCCCACGCATTATCTTGAGTTAATGCTCTGGCGATATGGATCAATTGGGTGTTCTCCTTCGGCATCTG
>JAJRXH010000509.1 GCA_024276395.1 archaeon | reverse complement strand
GGAATTCCCCACGACGTGCATTATGCATCGGCACATCGTGAACCCGAAAAGGTGAAGGAAATCGTGATGAAATCATCGGCTAAGATATTCATCTGCATTGCTGGCTTGGCTGCAGCGCTGCCTGGGTTCGTAGCAAGTATTACCCAGCGTCCAGTGATTGGCGTTCCAGTTGCTGCTGGGACTCTAGGTGGGCTGGATGCCTTGCTTTCCATCGCCCAATTACCCAAGGGGGTACCTGTTGCTACCGTCGGAATAAATAACGGCCAAAATGCAGCATACTTGGCAATGAGGATTTTAGGTGTTGAAAAATGACATTTTTGCCGTTTGAACGCTATAAAAGCCCTTTAACCTCCATTTTTTCTGAACAAAATCACTTGAAATTACAATTAAAAGTTGAAGCAACATTGGCGTGGGCTTGGTCTCAAGTAGGAAGAATACCTCCAGAAGCTGCCGAAGAGATCTCTGAAGTCTGCAACTCTGGTGAGATAACGGTAGAGCGTGTTCATGAACTGGAAAAGCAGACGCATCATGATGTTATGGCAATGGTTTTAGCCATCAGCGAGAGATGTCAGAAATACGGTGGCTATGTTCATCTAGGTGCCACATCATATGACATCCAAGATACAGTTCTCGGATTACAACTAAAAGAGGCAAAGAAGATATTGTTAGATCATGCAAGAGTGGTACTAGAATCATTGTTGAAATTGGCTGATAGATACAAAAATTTTCCCGCAATTGGAAGAACTCATGGACAACACGCCATTCCCATCACGTTGGGATTTAAGTTCGCTAATTATGCTAATGAACTATTTTGGATCATTCAGCAGATGGAAACCACGGTTGTTGAGTATGGGAAAATGGCAGGTGCCGTTGGAACTTATGCATCCTTTGGTACGAGAAAGATTGAAAATCTGGTGTTAGAAAAGCTTGGACTACAACCACTTCCCATCACGACTCAAGTTATTCCCCGAATGATACATGCAACGTTTCTCTCTCAAGTTGCCGTGTTGATTGGCGTGATTGAGCGTTTAACTAAAGAAATTCGGCACCTTCAGAGAACAGAAATTGGAGAATTATTCGAAGGCTTTCAACGCGGTCAAGTTGGCAGTTCTACGATGCCACAAAAACGTAATCCACATAAAAGCGAACGAATTAATGGCTTAGCTCGTGTTATCAGAGCAAACGTTCAAGTTGCATTGGAGAATATTGCCCTTGAACATGAAAGAGATTTGACAAATTCTAGTGCAGAAAGAGTCATCATTCCAGAAACGCTCATTCTTGCTGATTATATTTTGATTCAACTCAAGCAAATTTTGGAAGACTTGGAAATAAATGAAGAGAAGATCCGAGAAAATTTGTACTTGTTAGATGGAAGGCAATGTGCAGAACGCTTGATGATAAAGTTGAGTGATATCATTGGACGGCAGCGAGCACATGAATTACTGAAGGAGCTCTCAGCGGCCGCGAATTTCAGGCAAGCCGTGAAGGAACATCCAGAGATAAGCAAGCACTTGACTGAAGCAGAGATTGAAGAATTATTAAATCCAGAGGAATATTTGGGTTTGGCTCCTCAGGTTGTTGAGGATGTTCTTCGTGAAATATCAGAATATCTAGAAATGAAATCACGTTCATCAATTAGGAAGGAGTCGGAACAAAACGAGGAAGAGGTAGAGTCACGAAAATATGACCGTTTAAAGCCTCGTACCTATGCAGCAGCTGGAGTTGATATAAATAAGGAACATTTAACGATTCGGACAATTGAGAAATGGGTGCAAAAATCCTTTGCTTTCGGTAACGTGGTATCCAAATTTGGTCATTATGCCAACTTGATTGAACATGAGGGATTGTTATTAGCTTTGGCGACTGACGGTGTAGGTTCGAAACTTTTGGTCGCGCAGATGGCAAGAAAATTTGATACTGTAGGAATAGATTGCGTGGCAATGAATGTTAATGATTTACTTGCTATGAACATAAGACCGATTGCATTTGTTGACTATTTAGCCGTGCAAAATCCATTGGATCATGAGATAGCCGAAGAAATTGCTAAAGGAATGTATTTGGGATGCGAACAAGCGGGCATTCCCATTCTTGGCGGTGAATTAGCAACTCTTCCAGAAATGATCAAGGGAATTGATGATATGGGTTTTGATTTAGCAGGCACGGCCCTCGGGATAGCACATCCGAATCATCTCATTACTGGACAACAGATTAGACCCGGAGACAAGGTAATTGGTTTGGCGAGTTCAGGACTACATTCGAATGGATACACCCTAGCGAGGAAGATCTTGCTTTCTGATTATGACGTTAATGATACATTTCCATGGGGACGAAAAGTTGGTGATGAATTGCTTGTACCCACACGCATTTACGTGAAATCAGTCTTATCTCTGACATCTCATTTTCCAGTCACGGGTCTTGCTCACATCACGGGCTCTGGATTTAAAAAATTGCATCGGATAACAGATTTTGGCTTTCGTCTTTCGAATTTTCCGGAAATCCCGCCTATTTTTATGGAAATTAAGGAACGTGGCGGGGTCTCAGATCTCGAGATGTTTTCAACATTTAATATGGGAATTGGTTTTGTCGTTACGGTGAGAGATGGTCACGTGGAACAAGCACTCGAAATCTTGGAAGAACACGGAGAAAAAACTTAT
>JAJRXH010000508.1 GCA_024276395.1 archaeon | reverse complement strand
ATTGAATCCACTTGCTTAGAAGTTTCCGTGGATTCGACAGATATCACGGTAGAACTAACTAATTGCTTTCCGAATGGATCTCTCACGAAAATTTTAACCACATGCTCACCAGGATCTAAATCATTAATCTCAACCTCAATTCTGACGTCGTCATCCAACGTCTTCTTGGCGTTCGCTGCTACCAAGGAATTTCCATCGAGAAAGACCCGATAATAGAGAGGATTAGTCGAGATGAAGATCCATGTAACAAAATAAGAAGATGAAATTTGGTCAGATACAACCGATGGTGATGTGGGCATGGTCAGAATGGATGGATGAATGTCAAGGGTCGTAGGATATGGAGTGACCAGTGGATTAGAATCATTAATGACCGTCATTCCGTTGATGAAATACGGAACATCAACAATTCCATCACCGTTCCCATCTGGTGAAACGTGGTCTTCCCAATAATTGCGATCAAAAAAGTTCGTTATATTGATGGTCATGGCCTGAGAACGCTGAGAGATGTTCTTTTCCGCCAAGTCATTGAAGATGAAGTTGTTATACTTGATTTCATTGAAACCAGATGACAAATCGAGAAGAAAGCCTTCATTCACGTGATTAAAGATGGTATTATTCAGAATTTTATTTTTCGTCGCGGCCTCGAAATGAATACCACAGCATCCACTGTTTTCAGCGACTAGATTCCCCATTAGATCGGTATTCGTCGCATTTGAAACATGAATACCGATCATCCTGTTATTAAGTGCTACGTTCCAGTACATGCCAGTTTGATTGATCACCAATAACGTGAAGCCATTACCATAATTAGAAATAGCAGAATTGTTGATTAACATGACATTTGAGAGGGTTTCAAGGTGAAAACCATTGTCATCATTTCCACTGGCAGTGTTATTAATCAAACTAGTATTATTGCTATCCGAAATCAAAGCAAATCCATTGTCAGAGTTTTGCAAGGCCGTGTTATTAATTAAAGTGTTGTTCATCGATTTTTCAAGTAGAAATCCCGTAAAAATATTGTCAATAGCCTTATTATATAACATTACATTATTCGTGGAATTTGTCAACACGAATCCGTGTTTATAATTCGATGAGGCGGTATTATTGATCAAAGTATTATTATTCGAACTAACAATGACAAATCCAGATATTGTGGTGAATGAGGCAACATTATCGGTTAAAGTTATTCGAACGGCTCCTTTTCCTACATAAAAACCGGATTCATAATTACCATGAGCAACGTTAGATTTCAAGGTAATGTTAACGCTTGTCGCTCCTACGAAGAATCCCCAATTATTATCATTAGCGATATTTCTCTGAAGCAAGATGTCACGACTTGAACCATCAATATAAAAGCCTCCCCACTCGCAAGATAAAGCAGAATTATTGATTAACACGGCATTTGAGACATTGTGGAGATAGATTCCATGTCCATCAACAGTTGTCAGTGCGTTGTTCTGAAGGATGAAATGTGCAGTAGTATTTTCAACGTGAATGGCATCTTGCCCTACTTCACTGGCGGAAATAGATAATCCTTCAATGATGTAAGGATTAGACCTTGTCCCATTGCCTTTCCAATCATTCAAGGCGGCTTGAAAAGCAAAATCCATGTCGCTGGTTATCTTGATGGACTCGTGCTCCACGAAACCAGTAATGGCTATTACAGAATTACCGAGTTTCTTCTTACTTACATCATGATGATTTCTTGATTCTACAAAAATCCCAGAAGAACTTGTTGTCTCAAAAAGTAATCCAAGGAAAAATGCAATACTCATTAAAATTAATAACATTTTCTTGGTTCTGGAGAAAAGAATCTTCATCTTTGTCACTCCTTGCAAGGATAATCCAGTTAGTTGATATCTTTTGAAAGTAAAGCATTAGCGTATTTCACTAGGCTGTACTTTTTTTATCTGGTTTCATATAAAAAAATTACTTTTGATGCTCCTAATGGGTAAAAAAGAATGAGTTTTTTTCAAGATAACTTTCAAATCTTGGTTTCGTGATGTGTTCCGTCGCCTTGGCCTTTCGTTTCTCCAGAAATGTCATCATCCACAATGAAAACAAAAATCGTGCCAACTTTGTTGTTGGCACCATTGATTCGTGATGGCTCGACGTGATGATTATTAGTCATTCTCTTTACAAATATTAAAGTAGGATAACATTAATCACCATCATTAGAAATCGTTTCTTCAGGTGGATTTTTAGATGATTCCTCCTGTTTTGACAGATTTTCTGCAAAATTTCTTTTAAATTTAATCTTCCGATAAGCCATAAAGCTGACACTTGCAAGTCCGATGACAAGTACTAATCCCATTGCTAACATTATCCCTACATTTGGTTCAGATCCATTTTCATCATTCTTGTTACCGTCGGTGTTCGTGCCTGTTGGTGATTGAGCTTGTGTTTCTGATGATGTCGTTACAGTTGTCGTATCAGTCTCCTCACTGGCATTAGTAGGATTAGCAATGCTGAAGGTAGCATCAGACCGGTCTTCCGTGGTAATACCGTTTCCATCACTAGCACTCACCTTGATTTCGTACACGGTACCGTTCATTACCGTGGTGGTATCCCATTGGTAAGAAGTGGTTGTCAAGCCAGAAGCCAATGATGTCCACGTGACACCTCCATCAGAGGAAAGTAGCACATCATACACGATGGGATGCTGATGGGAATCGATACTGACATTCCATTGAATGGTGATGTTTCCAGAGAGGATTTCACCCCCATTAGGAAATAAGATGGTGGGGTTTGTGAGGGAATGGGCAACGTTTTGGATGGTAAAAGAAATGCCTGAGATGACCAGCGCTGTGAGTCCATCACTATCAGTGGCAACAATTTTGATTCGATATTGGGTGCCGTTATTCACAGTAAACGTATCCCACTGATAAGAAGTTTCTGTCAAGTTACTGGCCAATAAGGTCCAGCTGGTACCGTTATTTGCAGAGTAATAGAGACGGTAAGTTACCACATGGTTTAGTGAATCAATACTGTTGTTCCATTGAATGGTGACAATTCCGGTGACTGTTTCATTACCACTCGGTAACGTGAGGTGGGGTCGTTCAAACAAGTGATTGTCATTTAAGAACGTGTTATTGACGCTAATAGAAATGTTGAGGCCACTTAGTCCATTGTTGGCTGCAGTATTATTGATCAAGGTATTATTATTGCCATTCCCATCGAGAATTATTCCGTATTCTTGATTGTTGTTGGCACTATTATCAGATAAGGTCGTGTTTATTGCTCGATATAGATAAAATCCATTCTTGGTATTGTTTAGTGCCATATTATTGACCATTGTACCATACAGCATGCCATCTAGATAAAATCCATTCCGCTGATTGTTTATTGCAGTATTGTTGATGATTTTTAAGTTTTTGACTGAAGAGAGGAAAACATAACTGTAAAATCCATCCAATGTATTATTGAAAGCACTGTTGGAAATCAAAGTGGCATTAACAGCATTTAGGATGATTCCGTATCGTGCATTGTCATGGATTACGTTGTTAATGAGCGTATCATTTATTGAAAAAAGCAAACCAAAACCGCTTAAAGTGTTATGATGAATGTTGTTATTACTGAACGTGTTATTGTAACTGGTGGAATAGGTTCTGATACCATATTGAGAATTATTGTAAAGATGATTATCAGTAAACATGCTGTTGGATGTTTCATAAAGTGCAATTCCATTATATTGGTTATTACATACTGTATTATTAGTTAATGAAAGTACGGACGCCCTTATAATCGAAAATCCCGATTGGAGGTTGT
>JAJRXH010000507.1 GCA_024276395.1 archaeon | reverse complement strand
TGATGGTAGCCAGTAAAAACGTTCTTAAATGCGTGCATCTTCCCGTGCCCTTATTATTCATCGCAGCTTGTCATGAATTCATCGAAACCATCAAAAGCACTCGCGGAGAAGGGGACGATGAGAGCGAAAAATGTCTTGAGACTATCAAGATGCCCTTTAGCTCAGCTAAAGAAATTTTTTGTCAGATCATTCACGAGCTCATCACCTTTTGGGAAAAACACGTTGATGTAAGGAGAGAGGCCAGTAATTCATTTCAAGTTCAGAGAAGACTTGCCATGAATGCAGAGCCAATTCAGGCATTAATTCTTGCTTATTTTGCCTCGGTGGGTTGTCACCGGGTCGTGCTGCGTGCCCAGCCATCTTTTACCTCACTGAAACAAGTTCTTGATCATGGTATTGATAAATCCTTGTTAGAGGACATTACCAATTGGTTTTATACTTCACCTCTTGACATCATTGCCAAGCAGGAAATCTCCAGATTTTGGCAAAGAATTGAGACGACAAAAAATTTTAAGAGTGTTGGTCCAACCAATGCAAGAGAATTTTTCGAAGGACGGGGTACCAAGCTCAAGAAGCCAGATAAGCGAATTCTCATTGCCCATGCTGGACTGCAAGAAGACATTATAAAGATCATTCCAGCGAGTTCAAGCAAAAAGAACGAGAAAAGGCGTTTCCGAATGACTCTTGATTGCGATTTACATTCACTCCTTGAAGTGATTGATTAAATGTGATCGAGAAAAGGCGTTTCCGAATGACTCTTGATTGCGATCAACATGCAATTAGTGATATTTTAGATAGCTTGAAATGATGGAGATTTTTTGAGCATCCTTGACTTACCAAAAATGTTGGAAATCAAAAAATTGGTGATTTTTGCCCCTTACTGGTAATTGTTAGGATTTTTCAATACAAGCGGACATCAAAACACGTATTGGAAAAATCCGCATCCAAATGCCATTTTTTGTCCAATGCCAAACCACTTAGCAACAGATAACAATTGACGAATTTCTTCTGGTAGATCAACTGTTGGAAATCTATATTCTTGATAAAAAGTAAATCCCCAGAAAAATCTTTTTCCTTGTCGTGTCGATTTCCAACGAAGCTCATGCTTTTGATAGGCATGTGACATCCATTCAGTAATCTTACTTGCAGCATTCCGAACGGATTTGAAACCTTGGTTAGCTTGTTGTCTCATGAGACCATGCTCTTCCAGAATGACATTTGGATTGGGAAGTTTCCGTTGTTCGCCATATTCATTTTCCAAGCGTAAATGCCGAAGCCAAGCAAGATGGAGAAACTGTGAAAAAGGTAAGGGAATTTGTGGTGTCTTCAATACCACGGGTGTGATGAAATTCACGCCTAATTGAGTACGTCTTAATTCCAATGGTGGTAATTTTGTGCTTTCTTGAAAACTAAGCATGGAATAATTGAAGTGTTCACCATCATACAGTTCTTGGTGGGTAAACGCATTATATATCCGAGAAATGTAAAAGGTGTCACGTCGAAAATCTTTTCTTTTCCAACGGCTTTTCTTGTCTTTATCATCACCATTCATTTTAAGAATCTTGTCGGTACCACCCCGAGAATGGGAGAAAGCTCGTGTATCAGCAGCGGCACCTCTCAAATGACTGACTAGA
The DNA here is from genome assembly GCA_024276395.1 of archaeon. Lineage (GTDB taxonomy): Archaea > Asgardarchaeota > Heimdallarchaeia > Hodarchaeales > S146-22 > JAJRXH01. The sequence continues at coordinate 140 of JAJRXH010000507.1, read as the reverse complement.
CCACGTTGGCCAAGCAAGTTTAAGCCATGAATGAAATGGAATAAATATCGACTAAACTTACCAAAAATGAGCACCCTAATTTTCAATGATTTTCGTGGGGATATTACCATGCTACGACCCGTAAAGGGAGGGATGAATAT
>JAJRXH010000506.1 GCA_024276395.1 archaeon | reverse complement strand
ATAAGGAAAGTACATGTTTCGTTTTCTCTTGCTTTCTGATAGACTCAAAAAAAGAAAATGATATGAACGATCCTCTGAGTCTAAAACAAGAGGATCAACTTTAGGAAAAGGATGAACACGAATAATTGCCCTAAAAAGATGGTAATTCCTTCAAAAATGTCAAATTCATGGTCATCCGTGATGCTTGATTTTATCAAAAAGATGATCAAGGCGCCAAAGCCAAGTTGTAATAAAATGAAAGGCACGAATTGAACTTGATTACCACGACTGACCTCGTGAATCAATGGAACACCAGGGAGTCCACCAATGATTGCTGCGAACAGTACAATCATTCCTAAAATGAACATGAAGTTTTGAATGACTCCAGCCATTAAATTTCCCAGTCCAAGATCAAATCCACCTTCTTTTCTTGCAGATACCACGCCAATGGCATGTTCTGGGAGAGCTGCGGAGGCACCGACCAAGAAGGCAATGACGAAGTCATTGATTCCAAATTCGACACTTACTGCTTCTACTGAGCCTGATATGAATTCACCAGCTAGAATTATCCCCAAGAGGCCAAAAATGGTAAGGGTAAGAAGGTGTTTCGTGCTCACGAGATGGTGTTCTTCTGACTTTTCATGGGCAGCCACGGGAATGTTCTCTTCCTTTGTCTTAGAGGGGAAGGTTTCTCTCTTTCTTAGAAGTAGAAACAAGTATATCAAGTAAACGATGACCATGAGGGCAGCGGCTTCCATGGGAAGGGTTGGTGCATATTTTTCTGGAGTGGGGGATCCTTGTTGTAGAGCAGCGATTTCTAGGCCAAACTCTACAAGACCGATGAACGTTATTCCGCCGAGGATGACTACTCCCACTCGCAAGAGGGGAACCTCGGCACGAATGATATCTTCAGGTACGCGAAATTTACCATTCGGTGATTTAGCAGCTCCAAACCAAATGATGATACCTAATAATAGAACGTTAAAGCCAGAGGCAACGACGGCAAGGGAGATTGCGAATTCAATCTGGTTGTTTAATACCGCAAAAAATCCAATTGCTAGTTCTGGAAGATTTGACGCAAGGCTACTAAGGACACCAGCTTGATATGAAGAAAAATGTAATCTTTTTCCAGCCAGATCAAAGGCTTCAACGGCTCTTTCAGATGATCGGATGGCTAAAATTAAACCGAAGGTGATGATGACAACGGCAGACATTCCAACGAGTTCTGGATACTCATGTTCAATCAAGGGTTCTGCAAGAAATACGATTAAAACTCCAATAGCAAAAACAATTAGTTCAACATAATCTTTCATTGCAAATTTACTGGACATGTTAGACCCACCTCATTTTTGATGCCTGTTATCCAGTAGTTGTCCGAGGTGTTAGTTTCTTACACCGTGCTAATTGCCAATCTTTAAGGGCATTTATATTGGTTTTCCTTAAAAAATAAGCATGAGGTCCTTTGGCGAGAGTTTTTAAGCATTGATGGACCAATTGGACGCATCATATTTCAACTTAGAGAGTTATTCACTTGTCCTTGGAGTATTTAAAGGAACGAGTAGGTTTTTAAAAAACTCTTTTAAGCTTGTAACTCTACATCTTTGGCGATTTTAAGATATTCTTGCAGCTGATTAGTTGCAATTAAAACTTTACACAAGAGCAGCTTAGCCTTTAAAGAAGTATCGCTGTTACCAATGGATGTTTTTTTCATCAGAGTGTTGATTCTTGTGAGGGCATCATCATGTCGGCTCTTACTAATTAATTCATTGAATTCATCTTAATTTCTCTTGCATTTCCGGTTGATGAGGGTCACCTCTCAAAATTTTTTTCAAAGGGAGGAGAAGACGGCTAAACATTTTTTTCATCCCATGTTTCTCTCATCAGCTTTCATTTCAATTCTTTAAGAAATGCGATCATTTCTCATTACTGATAACTCACGACGGTAAGGTTTTTCCTTTCTTGATCAGTTCGGATCATTCGACTAATTTTAGTGAACTAAAATCTTTCGAGAGAGGGAAAGATGTCATCGTCATGGTTCACTTGAATTAATCATTTGGGTGTTTAAAAAGCATCGTGTTGGAATGGATTAAGGATGAAAAACAGTGTTTTTGGTTTTTCCTTGCTTTCAAGTCATTCCTTTTCTTGGACTAATTATTGACGCCTGTTTGTCTTTCTCTGGCTTTGAAAAAAGAAAAAGAGATTTTTTTGATGAATCGCCAGTTAAAAAACTCTTCTCTCAAGTAAAGGTTCGATTAGCATTTCAAGAGCGACGACGGGATGCGTGAGACCCCATGAAAGTAATATTTCGGGATGAATTTCTCCCATCATTCCAATATAAACTTTTTCGTTATTGTCAGGGTTAATGAGATAAATGGAGGCAGCTCTTCCTTTGATAAAAGTCGGATGTTCGAGTTCTTCTAGTCTGTAAGAATGTCCAAGATGCATCATCAATGCTTCAAGAACGGCTTTTCCATCAGTAAAGGTAGCTTGCGAGTGTGTTTCAACATAAGCCAGTCGTCGCTCATTCACGGCTTTTGTTTCCGTGTTTTTGTCTACTTTCACGCAATCGCCAATTTCGAAAATTCGTTGTGGATAGTCGTGATGGGTGTTGTTGGATAACACCTCCAACATTGACGGTAGAAGCCAGGTACGACAAATCGTGTATCTTTGTGAGGTTGGGTTCTGGATGGCTGCAACCCGGGTCTCGTTATATTCAAGACCCATTTTCTTGAAACAAAAGTCGGGATTGGTTAGCACGTAAGTCATGACTTCTTGAGCACCAAATCCAATTATGTAATTCGCCAGTAATCTAGTAAAAATTTCAATGTCTGATTCGCGTCCTACAGTGGCAATGGAAGGTATTTCTGGCGTGATGTTTTCAAAACCGTAAGCGATTACTAGATCTTCCACGAAATCAATGGGATGAAAGATGTCTGTGCGATAGGCTGGGACGGTAACGTGTAGTTTCTTTGACTTGTTATTCACTTTCACTGAAAATCTCATTCGTTCCAATAATTGCTTGATTTTTGATGTGGGAAGGTTCAGGCCTGATCGTTTCTTGAGATAATTGACATCTACAGTGTAGGTCGGTGGATTTACATCTGGCGTGATGATGACATTCCCCCTTCCCTCTATCTCCCAGGGGTATTGAATGGTTACTTGCTCAATGATTCCACCTCGATCGGCTAGTGCACTGACTAACATGTTCAATGTTTGGTGCACCGTGACGAGACTTTCACCAGTGACATCGATTACTACACGTTTCGTATCAATCGTGACTTTCGTTTCTTCACTGTTGATTATGGGAGGAAATGACAAGACTTGTCCCACGGAATCGATGAGCAATGGTGCTTTCTCTCGAACCAGATGGGCAAACTTTTTTCCCGTAGGATGCCCTTGAAGAATCTCGCGAGGTGTCATTTCCTTGGGCTCATCTAACAGTAACGGCGTGAACTTCAGATCGTCTAATCCTATTGCCTTGTAAGTTAGGGGGAACTTGATGGTGTCTGCATCATATACGCCGATGGAAGCTTTCTTTCGGTAGCGGCAGTGCGTGAGATGAAGGGCTTCTTGAAAGGAAATGAGCGACTCAAAACTGGTTTCCGTGAATTCCAAGTTGGAAACCGTTGCAACCACGATGTACGGACGTACCTTTTTCACGCTTTCCTCTACTTTCACGAGCTGATCGGTAGGTCGCGCTCGATACTCTGGAAGGCCCACTTTCACTTGATCGAAGCCCGCAAACGCTCGGGCCAAGCCTTCCACGCTTAACATGTCCGGTCGATTTGGAAAGATCTCTACCTTGATCTTGTTGTCGTCTTCTACCCCTTCCCAAGCGAGTCCCATCATGGGAAGCCTTTCTTCCAAATACTTGATATCATACTGTTTTCCAATCAATTTATTGAAATCATCAAGCTTAAACGTGAATACTGGCATTGTTTCACATCACCCTTTTTTCTCGTGATTGTTTGTTGTTCTTCCTGAGATTAGAGAAAATTCGTCACATATCATCGCTGCCATAATCGGATGTTTCGTAACAGACCAAGGTCATTCGCGTACAACGTTCTGATGTCCTTGAGATCGAAATCAATGAAAACCATGCGGGAAAGACCCGGTCCCCAGGCAAGGACTGGAATGTCTTCACCAAGCAAGGGCTCCGTGACTTCTGGGCGAAAGATTCCTGCTCCGCCAAGTTCGACCCATTTTTTCTTGACGGGATGATATACTTCGATCTCCACCGAGGGTTCCGTGTAGGGGAAATATGCTGGCCTGAAACGTGCCTCTGGATAACCAAGTTTGGCAAAGAAGATTTTGAGATATCCTAGCAAGTGGCTGAACGTTACATCCGGATCTACGACGATCCCTTCCACTTGATCGAATTCTGCCAAGTGAGACCAGTCTATTGCCTCGTTTCTGAATACTCTTCCCACGCTGAAATACTTACCTGGAATTTTTCCATTTTCTTTCAAGTAAACTAGTGTTCTTGCGGATAAAACCGTTGTATGAGTACGTAGGACGAGTTGCCTGGCCATGTCAGTTGACCACTTGCCGCCCCAAGAAAGCCAGTTGTTGGACGTGCCTTTTTCATGCGTCTTTCCGATTCGGTTTTTGGCCCACTCGGGTAGATCACCAGTTTTTGGATTTTTCATGTAGAAAGTATCTTGCATTTCGCGGGCTGGATGATCTTGTGGGACGTAAAGACAATCAAAATTCCAGAATTCGGTCTCGACGAAATTACCTCTCATTTCTTCAAACCCAAGTTCAATCCAAATCCGTCGAATGTAATCGGTGACAAGATTGTAGAAATGTCTTCTTCCAGGTATTCTTGGGGGCACTGCGGCGTGAATGTCAAAAGGACGGATGGGTTTTGTTTTCCAAGTGCCTTGCTTGATGATTTCTGGTGTAAGCACGTTAATGTAGTCAATTCGTTCCGGTAAAACATCAAGAACTTCCTGTCCCATTTGCGTGAGGCAGAACGTGAAATGCTTGCGTGACTTGCGCTCGATGATGCCTCTTCGTTGTAATTCTTTCAAGATCTTTTTTGATTCTGGGATCTTTTCTAAGTCAGTCGTGTTCATGGAAGCGGTTGCTGATGTGAATTGTGACAATATGACCTCAGTCTCGAATTTTTCCTCAAGGAATTGCTGTCCTTTTTTGGAAACACGAGCTGTGCCTCTTTCAATGAATAAAAGTCCATTTTTCTTGAGGAAGCCAAAGGCGAACTTGTATTCTTCTGGAGTAACGGGAGCTTGTTGCATCATTGTTTTCATGGGAACTCCATCTTCGTGAGAGCTAATCCATTGAAGTAATCGTCGTTCTGGAAGCCCATTTTTCAGGTAATCTTGCCCATTTTTAGTTAATTGGAAGGTTTCTGTTTCTTTTCGTTCTTCCGTGATGAGGTTCTTGTTGGCCAGCCATTGGGCGGCCCGCATCAAGACATTTTGTTCAAGAGGTTCAAGGCCCAATTTTAACTTCTGGGATGCTTGCAAGATATCTTCAGCGGAGAGACACCCTTTTTTCAGGTGCTGAAAGACCTTGAGGACTTGGAGTTCTATTGGAGTTAGTATTGTTACAAGTTTTTTTGTTTCTTCACTTGAACTTGCCATGTATTGTAACACCTACCTTCTTCTCACTAATAATAAATAGAGGAGGGAGGAATAAATAGAGGAGGGAGGAATGCACTGATTTGGCATCTGGTCTGAGTTGATATGGGTTGAACGGAGCCACCATGAGACGGCTCCATACACGTAAAACACGTGCAGTCAATCGATTGAAAAGAGAATTAAATTGCGCTAATCTCCCTTTAGGATGCCGTAGAATCAAGCTCCTTGAAAAACGTGATCTGATGGAGCTTTCCTTGGAAGTGAAAGCAATTAAAAGTCCAATGACATCACGATCACTCAATTGCTTGCAGTAATTCGTGAATCCAGTGGTAACTTCGGTTTAAAAACGTCGTGAAACACGAATTGATATGACTCACCCATCCCTCAGTTGTGTTGATGATATCTCATGGATCTTTTTGAATTCGTTCTTAGACAAAAATAATAATTTTTTTTCGCTACTTCCTTCAATGGACTTGTTAATGAGAAGCATTCTTGCTATTATTTTAGATATATTGTCGAAATTTTTGATAAACATGTCAATGAGCGTGTTCTTTCTCGTGTTTCCATCATGTCCATCTCCGCTTCTGAAAACCACTGTTCAAGTGTTGCTGACATTAATTACCATGACGGAATCGTGAGGCACTTCATCTTTTAACAGTTTTAATCAAGTAATTACTGGATTGAAAAAGAATTATCTGAAAAACTGGTAGTGACAGTGATTTCCACTGTCATTGTACCATTTAAAGTGAGATACGGATTCTGGAACCTCTTTAAATTTTAATAGGATGGAACGATTTTCAAGGTGAAAATGAAAGAATTTTAAATTATGAATCGTAACAAAGATACTTGTGACCTAAGACTACTGTCATCTTTCTACTTCTATAAAAGTGGGAGTAAGGTAATTAACTGAAGATGCAAGGCCTTTCGTGAAAATAAGCAAGAATGGAGTTCTCAAGTAAAAAGAGGATTACTTCCACGTGTTGTCTTTCTCTAAAAATCATCAACACCTCAATGAATGGGATGATGCCACGTGCGTGAAAAGAGCATTAGAGAATCAATAAATGAAGAATTAGAGAAAACCT
>JAJRXH010000505.1 GCA_024276395.1 archaeon | reverse complement strand
TGTATCCTGTCTCTAATCCAATTGTTGGCTTTTGATTTTTGATGAGAGCAGTAACTCGTCATTTTGCTGTTTTTTTTCTTGATTTCAGATATGATTCTTTATCGCATTTTTCTCCCTTTTTCAAGCTGGATAATCGCAAGATGTACGTATGAAGTTTGCCTTCTCTTCGACATCATCAATGGCCAAGCTTTCATGATGTATTATTAATGAACCAGTCAGTTTTCAAGTAAGGACCATTGAAATATCTATTCAGAGCAAGATTACTGAGAAAAACGCTGCTAAACACGCCTCCACTGAAGATGATCGCTAATAATAGGAATTGGAGGATGGCCGCTGTTAATGGTGTCATGCCGTTGATGAGTAAACCTGTCATCAATCCCGGAATGTGCACGATTCCCACGGCCTTGAGTCCGTTGACATTCGAAAGAATTGCTAACTTGACAACACGTCTCCGTAGGGGTGCACTACTTTGTGATGGTTTCACGCCTAATGCGAGCCAAGCTTCTAATTCCTTCCAAGAGTTCTTCATTTCTTCGTGCAAGCTTTCCAAAGTAAGTGCCGTTGCGTGCATCACGTTAGCAATCGCCATTCCAGCTAATGGTATCGTGGTGTTAGCCTTCAATTTAAACACTCCAATTATGAAAATGGGTAACAACAAGGTCAAGCTGATGAAAGAGATCAATCCAAAAGTCAATAGTTGAACACTAGGTAGAGGAGATCTCTCTGTTGCGATGATCGTGGAAAAGGCTAGAATCACTACTATTGAAAGTAATTGGACAAGAATGCTCCCATCATCAAAAATCACTTGTAGGATGAGTCCGAGAGCCAATAATTGGAGAAATCCCCTTAATATGGCGAGCGCTGCATCTTTCAATAATTCATTTTTGCCGTGCCATAACAAAAATATGGCAAAAAAACCCACCACTGTTGCCCATCCTAGTGCGCCTAACATCTGCAAGTCACTGTTCATTCATGTTTTCCTCCTCAATGATGATACCTTTTTTCACGACTTTTCCATTCTTCAAGACTGCTCCATAATTTCCAAGACGTTTTACTTGTTCTCGATCGTGCGTGACGATGACGATTGACATTTTTTGTCGATTAAGCTGAAGTAACATTTTTTCGAGATGCAATGTCGCTGCTAAATCTAGATTGGAGGTTGGTTCATCGAGCAAGAGCATTTTCGGTCTGAGAACTAGAGCACGTGCAATTGCCACTTTTTGTCGTTCACCTCCAGAAAGAGTAGCAACATCGGTAGTGGGATCTTTCTTGAGGTCCACCTTATTCAAGATTTCTTTGATGTTAACAGAAAGACCGTGATACCTTGCTGGAAGGAGAATGTTATCTTCTATGGTTCCAGGGAAAAGTCTAGCATCTTGGAATACTAGTGGATGGTCTTTCCTCCATTGCCAGATGTTTTTTCGTGTTAAGAGAACACCATCCGAGGAGATCGTGCCACTGATAATGGGATCTAAGCCATTGATGACACGAAGTAGCGTGGTTTTTCCTGAACCAGACTCACCATGGATGATGAACAGGCTTGCTGTTGGTATCCTCAAGGAAATATCGTCTAGTAGCCATGAATTACCAACCTTTCGTGATACTTTTGTCAGGATGAGCATTGTCAATTCATCCAGAAGTCGTGACTTGACCGCTTGCACGTCAAGCGTTGCACGTTATTAGGTTAACTTCATCACGACTTTTTCAACGATATCTTGGTATTCACTGACCCTTGTCCAGCCTCAACAGTAACAGTAAATAAAAGTAGTTCATGACACGAAGATGGTGAACGTGATGTTTTGGGCACGTTGGACAGGTCGATCTGATATTCTAGCTCGAAATGGTGTGGTTGCATCATCTCATCCATTAGCTACCCAAGCGGGGATTGAGATCCTTCAAAAGGGAGGTAATGCCATCGATGCTGCCATCGTTACTGCTGCTGTACTTGATGTGGTCGAACCGTTCTCGACTGGTTGTGGTGGCGATGTGTTCGCGCTCATCCACTTTCCCGATGCCAAGAAGCCCATTGGGGTCAACGGATCTGGAAAATCGGGAAGCTTGGTGACATTAGATGAGATTTTACAGAAAGGATGGGAAAAAATGCCAGTTAGAGGTGGGCCTCCAGTAACGATACCAGGTGCAATGCATGCATGGTGGTATCTTTCTACAAAATATGGAAATCTAGATTTCAAGGAAGTCCTTGAGCCTGCGATTCGTTACGCTGAAGATGGATTTCCCGTGAGTTACTTGACCGCACTCTATTGGAAGTACTTGCTCCACGTGCTGCAGAATGCTGAAGCCTGGAAGACCTATACGTTGGACGGACGTGCGCCACGAATGGGAGAGAACATGAGAATTCCCCATTTGGCACGTACATTCAAGTCAGTTGCGGAGGAAGGTATTGAAATCTTCTACAAGGGTGACATTGCAGAGCTCATTGCGAAAACAGTTCAGGAGCACGGTGGATTCATCACGTTAGATGACCTTGCGAGACATGAAACAATTCAAACGGAATCTATTCGCACGAATTACCGTGGCGTGGAGGTACATGAACATCCACCAAATGGACAAGGATTTGCCGCTTTGGAAATGCTTAACATCATGGAACAGTTCGATTTTTCTCGATTTGGACCATTAGACGCCACTCGTTATCACGTGATGATAGAAGCCAAGAAATTGGCTTATGCAGACCTTTATCAATTTAATGCAGATCCAGAGTTTTATGAGATACCGTTGGATAAGTTACTATCGAAGGGTTATGCCAAGGACCGTGCAAGCTTGATAACTTTTGACCGTGCGATGGAGCCCCCGACACCAGGGCTGCCATTAGGTGAAGATACTGTTTACTTGTGCACTGCTGACAAGGAGGGCATGGCCGTGTCATTTATCAACAGTCTCTATATGGGATTTGGAAGTGGATTAGTGGTGCCAGGAACTGGGATCAAGCTTCAAAATCGAGGTGCATTATTTACTCTTGATCCTAAACATCCAAATCGTTATGAACCCCGCAAGCGACCCTTTCATACCATCATTCCAGGTGCCTTATACAAGGATGGTGAGTTTTTTGGGGTATTTGGAATAATGGGTGGACCGCATCAAGCACAAGCACATGCACAATTCGTTAGTAACGTCGTGGATCACGGAATGACACCACAAGAGGCACTAGAGCATCCCCGTTTTCACCATGATCAGCAAGCCAATACGGTGGGGTTAGAAAATAGCATTCCACCCTCCGTGCAAGGTCATCTTCGCAAAATAGGACATCGTCTCGTACATGAGAGCATGTCAAACTTTGGTGGAGGACAAGCTATCTTTATCTTGGAAGACGGATGGATTGCGGGATCAGATCATCGAAAAGATGGCCAAGCTGCTGGTTTTTAACGATAGATGCTCTTCTACCTTTTTTCTCGTCGTTCATGTGACTCCACCTTGGTAACCAACCATAAACAAGAGACAGATTTTTAAATTATCTATCCTAAGACCAACTTGGGAAATTAGAGCTGATTCCTAGCCATAAGCCGCCGTAGCTCAGCGGTAGAGCGACTGACTCGTAATCAGTTGGTCGTGGGTTCAAATCCCACCGGCGGCTCCATTCAATTCATCAAAGATGACGACACGTTCATCTTTTCTCTCATCGTCAATTGTTTCCCTCATTTACTGGTTAGTGAAGAATTCAAGCGTGGACATTTTTTTGGTATTTCATTCGTTATCTTTAACAAGATCACGTGAAGTTACCTGACGTGTTCATGATCTGCTTGTTGTTCATGTTTTCTGAGCTCGGGCTAAAAATTTTGGAAAATGCTTTCTTTTGCTTGTTGTCATTAGGATTAATAAAGCCTCTCACTTCACGTTCATCATTTTGGTTTTTCAGTCTCTAACAAAACTTTTAACCAAGCGTTAGAGCTATTCTCTTAAAATCATTTTAAATCATTGGTAAATCCTTTTCAATTACTCTCGGAAGTAATTGATGAAAAGAAGGGATGGTAGTTATTGGGGGTAATATCTTGCTACGGAGAGTTATTCAGTTCTCCCCGTCATTTAAAAGATGTTTTTAAAAACCCACTCGTTCCTTTAAAAACTCCAAGGAGAAGTGAATAACTCTCTTGCTACGAACTCTCTATGTTTTTCAGACATCTGGTTTACCTCTTTATAAATGGGAAAATCCGAGATTGAAGAGCACTGATCAACGGAGCATTCCCTCCTTGCAACAGATAACATCTTTAATGTCGGCATTACTCATGTTTTCACAACAAACATTGCAGCACGAGGTTGAATGGATGGGTCTTGATGATGGAGGTTTTTTATCAGTAACTGCTGAACGAGATGTGGTTTTTGTTGGTATTTTCTCGAAAGGGGATTCTCGATGGCGGGCTCAACATCTTCTCAAGTCCATTCGGAGAAAATTCATTAGCATGTTTGGTGATCAAACCTTAGCGCCAATGGTCATCCTAGAACATTTCAAAAAGTTTGATGATGAGTTTTCGAATCTTTTAAAATTTACAAAACACCGACGAGATGCCAAGACCTTCTTGTTCATTTCCTCGGTGACCACGATCATCACCACTCTTCTCTTAGTTGCGTTTAAGCTGACCTTAGCTCTGGTTGAGGATCTCTTGTCATTGTTTACCAAGGAATTATCTCTATATTCGGTTGGTTACTTGCTTTTCCTTTGTTTCATGTTACAATTCATTGTGGACGGATCCTTCTCGTTTAAGTTGGCAGCATTTGTTGGTTTCGCACAATTAATGATTTCAGATGCGACTTTTCTCATCTTATGGGCTTTAACGCCTTTATTCTTTGTTGACATCCTTGATGCAGCCATTTCAACAGCATTTCTCTTAGGATATCTTTTTGAACGCCTGCTCTTCCTCCAAGCAAATCCCTAACTGCATTATTTTTGCACTTTTTTGTACTTAGGTGTTTAACATACTTTACTTGGTTAACTTTATGGAAAAGAGTGTTATGTTTCAGGAATTAACTAGTCAAAGAAATTTGACAAAAAAAAAGGAATAATGATCGTTCAATGTTCTTAACTGAGCATTTTATGGATTTTTTTAAACATTCCTTCTTTCGTCAACATCAGGACCCATTGAAGATACTCGATTTTGAAGCAGCGATCTTCGATGTACTTGATTCCTTGTTGTCTAGCTCTTTCTCGTGCTTTAGAATTCTTGATGCCGACTTGTACCCAAACTCCCTTGGTTCCAATTCTCCAAGCATCTTCCAATAACTGTGGAATCTCACTTGAAGGACGGAAAATGATGACAATATCGACAGCCACGGGAATTTCTTGAAGTGAGTGATGACATTTAAGGCCTTCCACTTCGTTATACTTTGGATTTACTGGAATGACCGAAAATCCTTGCTTGAGCATGAACACTGGAACGTGATGTGCTGGTTTCAGTGGACTAGATGAAAATCCAACCACGGCAATGGTTTTTCTCTTATCAAACCACCATGATGCTTCCTCGAGAGTTAGCTCCCCATCATGACCGTGATCTTCTCTCATGTGACATCCTTCGTGAGAACTGCTTTAGTTTTTACCATCAATTAGGTGGTAATCTCATCGATGCGATCTAGTTCAAGTGCCTTGGCAATTTCCATCATACTGAGATCTAAGGGGCTTTCAATTCGTCGCCTGTATTTTAGTCTCAATCTTCTCATTTCCGGGCTTGTTGGTCCCACACAGGGCGATCCAGGGACTCGTGGCGAGATATCAAAGATCACGAATTCATTGTTTTCATTTACTGCTCCTTGAAGTGAAAAAAGCCCAATCATTCCCGGTGGGAAGTATTTTTCCACAGCATCTAGGAACTGTTCCGCCGCATCATAAACCAGAATTTTCCGCGATTCTCTCATCGTGACTCCAAAGTGTCCCATTTCTTCATTTTTTATGGGAACATCTTGAATCATGAGCTGGTAACAAGCTGGAAGGTTTAACCATCCAGCGAGATTGGTTTGAATTCGATCATCAAAGCCCACAAAATCAAACCGATCAAAAAACTCATGGAGCTGATAGGCCTGAAAGTTGGCATTGAATCGTGGACCAAGAACGTACTCTTCAATCACGCAGTTCTCAAGTTCTTCTTCGGAGATGACACCCTTCTTAATGAGTTCTTTGCTATTTTTTTCAAAGGAATCTGGCGAATCAGCGAAAAAGAAAGCTCTTTCTAGGGGTCGATCTGCTTGATGCGTCTTGACGATGACCAATGTATCAATGGTATCTGGCGTGTATTGCTTGGGATGACGAATGTTTCCTTCCTTCATGAGCCAATATTGATTTTTCGGCTGGTTAGGATCCTCAATTCTCAAGATGTTCCGATTGCCATATAGTGGAATCTCGAATTTCTTTTCGATGTTGTCGTATCCCACATAAACTGCGAATGAGCGATTTGGAATGAAAATCGTATCGAGTTCTTTCAACTTTTCTTGATTTTCTTCCCAGATGAGATGTTCAAACTTATCCAAAATCAAGAAATGATCATATAAATGACGGTTATAGTTGACATACAGGCGTTCCCTTCCCTCTTCGCACACGATGACCGTCTGAAAACCCCAATCCTTGGCAGCCATTCCTACTTCCTCAGCTGAATGAGAGCCAAAAATTCCGATGGTAGCTTTCATGATGACCTTTCCCCTCCTTGTGCACGAGTCTTCTTTTTAAGAATTCAGTTCTAAGTGTTTCTTTTATATCTTTTCATGTTACTATTGAAGATTTGATGCTGTTATCAGAAATATGTGATGAAATGATGTTAAACTTCTCTCAAGCGAAATGAGTATGGATTATTCAAGCAATGGGTTCAACAAAACTTTTCCTTACAAAATTGGCATTGAAATAATTAGGACTAAATATTAGCCTTTTTGTAATAAAAGGGTCCAAAATGACTTTTTTTCTTGTTATCTAAGTGATTGTGGGTCTAGTTGATTTAATCAATGGAGAGATTAGTTAAAAAACTCTGATATACAGGAAAAACAGTGGTTGTTAGTGATCCCGTAAGAAGACAGGTCTTAGAGGACGGGTTCACTAAGTTAGGAGCATCTTACGTTGAAAGAGTTGCTACTTGGAAAGTGGAGCCATTAGAAAGCCTGGAGTGAATCATCAATGCTGGCAAGAAGTTAACTGAGGAAGAACTAAAATCTCTCGTGGAACGCGAAAGACAAGAAGTGGAGGAAAAGATCTTTGTCCGAAATTAAACTCCTCTTTGATTCATGCGCGTGAATGATTGCCCATCATGACTATGACCCATCCCAAGATTTGCTCAAGAAATGCCTTCGCTACCAGAATTAGTGAACATCAACATAAACGGTTATTGCCTTATGGAAGTGCTCAGCGTGTTAAAAAAGATAGCCCATCTGCCAATAGAAAAATGCTTTTGGGCATTCTTAATTCACAGACATCTGTTCTTGGCTTTAAATTACCTTGTTGATGATTAATATGATCTAGATCACGATATTTGTAAATTAAACTTGTTATTGATGAGAGACCGATAAACCAGGAGCGAATTCATTTTCAACTGATCTAAATTTAAAAAATAAAGATAAAGTAACAGTTATAAAATATATAGAACAGTGCTTATGTGTGAATTTAATATAGATGAAATGTTGAACACTTGATGTAATCAACACCTACAACTAGGATGTTTCATTTGTCATGAAAGGAAGCGAAGCCTAAATAGAGGATCCTTTATGATAAAATACCAGAGGAGACGCGATGAAAATGGATGCAAGAGTAGTGATTCCAGATCTTGAGCGATTAATGAAGAGGAAATTCATCATTAACGTGATGAAAACTATTGGAAGTCCTTTTGGTGTTTTCATGACATATTTCATCTATTATTACGTTTTCGTGGTAAGACTGGTTTATAAAACCACTAGTCATCTTGATCCCGTGACTTTCATTTTCAGATTAGGCCCAATGTTTTACTTGTTAGTTACACTTCCTCTCGCGGTCATTCCTCCAATTCTGTTATGGATGACTTGGAAAAAAATTCAACAGATTGTCATGCTTGCACGAATGAGTGATTTCATGAAGGAAAAAAACGAAATCATTGAACAAAACGTGCCACATCTTCGAAAATTAGGATTTCTGACAGCAACATTTATCCTTGGATGGTGGGTTTGGTCCGATGTGATCTTTCGATTTTTCATGGAACAAGCTTATGGTAAGTCCGCTTTTCCAGCCATCGCTGTCGATAACATTCTCATCTCTCTAGGAATCGGCCATGCCATCATTGTTTACATTCTTTGGGAGAATTACATGATTAATTCAGTCCTATCAGACGCACGATCATTTGCCCTGACAAAGCGTGTTAACATTCCTTACTGGCTAAAAACTGGATTACTATCCTACATGATTCCGTTAATTCTTGCCATTACTATCTTTGGCACCTTTTCTTCTGGATTAGCGGCCATCAGAAATTTGATAGAAGCACGCAATTGGATCACAAGAGATCTTATCACTCAAATTCGCACCCTACACATCCAAGCCGCCGTTTTCTTCGTCATTACTTTCATCTTCTATCTCGTGATCTTGTTAATGATCATTCCTCCGTTGAATGCGAGCCTCAACCAGTTGATGAACCAATTCGAGACCTTGGTCCTTGAAAATCAAGAACAATCCACCAAATCAAGTAAAAAGTTAGAAAATTCATCG
>JAJRXH010000504.1 GCA_024276395.1 archaeon | reverse complement strand
GTTTTCTTGCTCTTTGGGAGTCAAACCGTGCATATAAACAACTTCAGCGACTTGCAACCCTACTTTGAGCACGGGATTCAGAAAAGTCATAGGATCCTGAAAGATCATAGAGATTTTTCCACCCCGGAGCTTAAGCAATTCATCACTTTCCATTTTCAGAACATCTTTTCCTCGGTAAAGTATTTCTCCCTCCACGATCTTTCCAGGTTCCTCAATCAATCGAAGGATTGACCGAACCGTGACGGACTTACCACAGCCAGTTTCACCAACCAAACCCAAGGTCTCGCCTTCATAGACATCAAAGGTAATTCCATCTAAAGCTTTCACCACTCCTTCGTACGTATAAAAATTAACTTTTAAATTCCTTATTGAAAGGACTATCTGGCTTTTTTTGGTGTTCTTTCGACTCATGCTCAATGCGTCCTCTCTCCAAAACAAATTTCGGATGCAATATTTTAGATATCCTAATTCCAATTTACTCTCAAAGCGTTGTTCTTAAGAATTTTTTGAATGACGCATCAAAAAATCACATTATCACAACATCCTAATAGTTACTGCGGAGGACACGTCCACCTTAATTTTGAAAGACGGTATTCCAAGAAACCGAAAGAATTATAAATGTTTATTAGGGTGAAGTGTTAATGAGGCTTGATGTATCAATTCCACATCCGAGGAATGACCAAGTCGTCGATATAACACCAACAATGATTGTCTTCACGTGCCATCGTGATTCCAGTTCTAAAAGCATCTCGAGAAACAAAACTCACTAAAAATGGCACGAGTCATGAAGACAATAATTAAAGACCAAAAAGGTGATACTGAAAATGATTCGCTCCAAAAAAATAAATGCAAGCATTCTGCTCTTAGCTTTTTTCATTTCTACCGCAGCCTTGCTCATAACCATAACACCAACAACGGCCATTCGACCAGCCGTGGCTCAAAATGCTGAAGAAACAATCATCGTGATTGGTACCACGGATTCCATAAGCAACCTAGACCCAGCAGATGCATATGACTACTTTTCTTCCAACACGATCGTGCAGATAACACATGGCTTGATGGAAATGCCCATTGACTCAACAGATGCCGTGAAAGGTCCCATTGTTGAATCTTATGAAGTCAGTTCCGATGCCAAAAACTATACCTTCACACTAAAGCAAGGAATAAAATTCAGTGACGGTACACCATTTAACGCCACAGCCCTAAAGTGGAACATCGATCGTGCCATGGCACTTGGAGGTGATCCATCTTTCCTGCTCACTGATGTAGTAAACCACACTGAAGTCATCGATGATTACACCTTCAGGTTCGTTCTCAACAAGCCAGATGCAACCTTCCTTCAGAGATTAACCTATACTGTTGCCTGGCCCATCAGTCCAAATTCACTTCCAAATAACCAAATTTCAGGTGATCCTGATCACATCCCAGCAGGTTTAGGACCCTATAAGATTACCTCATGGACCAAGGATACTGAACTCATCTTAGAACCGAACCCCTATTACTTTGGTGAAAAACCAAAGAATGACAAGGTCATTATAAAATTCTATTCAGATGCGTCTGCCTTGCTCACTGCTTTAGAGAATGGTGAAATTGATGTGGCACACCGACAATTCGGGCCAGATGAAATCAGTGATATCATGAACAATCCTGAGTTAGAATACGCTACTAAAGATACGGCTGGCATCAGATACATGATCATCAATGTTGAAGCACATCCAAACAAAAACGTGAGACAAGCCATTGCAGCTGCCATTGATCGGAAAGAGATCGTGCAAACTGTATTTAATAACCTAAATGATCCGTTGTACAGCATGGTTCCGACTATCTTCAGCTCTCACATTGATGCCTATGAAGATGGACCAGTACAAGCACATGTCGAAGGTAACATGACCGCTGCTGGATATTCGACAACAAACAAGTATAAACTCGACTTATGGTACACGCCTACTCACTACGGTGATACTGAAGCATCAGTGGCACAATTACTAGAACAACAACTCGAGGCCACTGGATACTTCGATGTAACACTGAAGAATGCAGAATGGTCGACTTACTTAGATCAACTTGGCACGATGGGTGCTTTCTTATTAGGATGGTGGTTTGATTATCCAGATCCAAGTAACTACATTGATCCTTTCGTCGGTAGCGGGGCTTTCTCCCTTGGAACGAATTACAGTTCGGCTCAGATGAACCAATACATCGATACCATGCTTACAAATCCTGATCCGGCTGCCAGAAAACAAGCCATCATCAATGCTCAGAAACTCATGGCTGAGGATGTACCTCTCGTCCCCTTGTTCACCATGATCAAGCAGTTCGTAGCCTACCAGAAAGGGGTCACAGGAGTGGTTCTTGAACCATCTGAAAACTTACACTACTCATCCATAACAAAGACCGAGGAAGCTGGTGGCGGATTCATCCCAGGTTTTGAGATGGTTCCAGCTTTCATGGCCCTAGTACTAATCACACTAAGCCTAACCGTTACTAAGAGCATTAAACGAAGGAAATGAAAAAGTATCTTAACAGCCAGCAATTAAGGACAAATTGTCCACCCATATCATTTTCTTCGTTCTCTTTTTTATTATTTTTTATTACTTTATTATTTTCGGTGACTTTAAATGATAAATCATCTCAAATTTGATGATTTCCTTCTCGTCCTACACCTACAGAGTTATAAAATCATCTCAGATGAATTTTCATGACCTTATCTCCAATACTACATTCATCGCTTCTAACATCACTAACATCATAGATGAAGACTTCCTTTTAGTTTTTTCTTGATAACAACAAAAATCATTAGATAAATACGCGAGTAAACTGATTGGGGTTGTTAAAGAACATGGCATCAATGAGGTCTTTTGTCATCACCAGATTAGTTTTATTTCCGATCATGCTATGGTTTTTATTAACGGTGGTTTTCTTACTCGTGCGAGTACTACCAGGAGCAAACCCCGTTCGTGTCATTAACCCACAATTACCAGCTGATGAAGTCGAGCGGATATCACGAGAATTGGGACTCAATAAGCCCATTCCTGAACAATACATCAATTTCTTGCTAGACACCTTGAGAATGGATTTTGGGACATCATATCGAACAAAAATACCAGTGATAAGAGAATTACAGCTTGCCTATGGGCCCACGGTGATGCTGGGAGTGGGTGGCGCATTAATAGGCGTGCCCCTGGGCATTTTTCTCGGCAGCTATTCAGGATCAAAAAGAGAAAAGGTTCAAGATCATGCCGTAAGATTATATACGGTAGGAATATATGCGATACCCATCTTCCTACTGGGCATTCTAATGCAGTTCATCTTTTCATACATTCTTCACCTTTTACCACCACTAGGTCTAATGAAACCTGGCTATACCGAAAAATTCACTCATTATACCGAAATATGGATCATTGACATCATCTTGAGTGGAAAGTTCAACCTCTTGATCGACTTATTAGCGCATCTCATCATGCCTTGCCTTGCTCTAGGAATGTTAATAGCCAGTGTCATTGCTCGGCAAGTAAGAATTCACATGATCAATCAATTAGAACAAGATTACGTACAATTTAGCAGAGCTCGAGGAATCTCCAATAATAGAGTGGTCTATAGATATGCTCTCAAGAATGCTGTCGCTCCCACAATAGGGTTAATTGGTCTACAGTTCGCTCTTTTATTAGCTGGAGCAATTCTTACTGAGACTACCTTTAACATTCCAGGACTCGGAAGATATCTCTTCAATGCCATCACGAATAAGGACTTTCCAGCAGTTCAAGGCTCGATGGTCATTTTTGCATTCGTGGTCAGCTTCGTCAGTCTCATTAGTGATCTACTCTATGCCATCATTGACCCACGAATCCGTTATTAGGTGTACTAGGAGCCGTATCTAACTTGAAATCACGAAAAGACAGGCTTTTAATTCATCATCTTTTTCAAAATTCATTACTTTCATCAAGTATCTGTCGCTTGAAAGTAAATAGGAGTGAATGCAATTGAGTGGAAACATCACAAGTCGTGAAACTCTTTTTCAAAGAATGATACATCGCTTTCCATCCCTTGCAAAAAGTTTCCTCCATTTCATTAGACACAACAAGTCACTCTCTCTTGGTCTTCTCATCTTTGCGGTAATCTTCCTCATGGCACTATTCCCAGATATTCTCTCACCTTATCATTATACCGAGCGTCATGACGACTGTGGACCAGAATACCCCGGTTGTAGATACGCTCCACCAATGTCTAACCATCCCCTAGGAACGAATTTATTAGGATATGACATGCTTTCTAGAGTAATTTATGGCTCACAAATAGCCCTCATCATGGCTTTTTCAGCCACGATTCTAGCTTTACTCATTGGTGTCCCCCTAGGAATCATATCAGGGTATTTTGGTGGAGTCATCGACCGCATCCTCACATTTCTTGCTGACACCATTTATGCATTCCCCTCACTACTCATTTCCATTGCATTGGCTATCTACTTGACCGCTTTTGCCGAGATAAAAGTGATTGCTGCAGTAGCTTTTGGTACGGCAATCGTGTACGTCCCGGCGTATTTCCGCGTCATTCGTTCACAAGTACTACAGATCAAGGAAGAAACTTTCATCGAAGCCGCACGTTCCATTGGTGCTGGCCACTGGACCATCATTCTGAGATACGTGGTCCCAAACGTGATGACATCTCCCATCGCACTAATTCCTTTCAACATGACCGACGCCATCTTAACAAATGCCGGTCTGGCATTTCTTGGACTTGGAATTCAACCACCAACTCCAGATTGGGGATATGATGTATATGACAATAAATCTCTAGTCAAAATAAGAAGGTATCCATGGCTAATCTTCTTTCCGTCACTAATGATTTTCCTGCTATCATTTTCACTATCGCTAATAGGTGATGCTCTTAATGACAAGTTTAATCCATACCTCAAACGGAAAAATAACCAATAAGAACACATCCAAGAATGATTCCAAGAATCAAAGAGACGTGATCCTCGAAATCAAAGATCTGGTTGTAGAGTATCCTACTGATGATGGTGTCATCCGGGCCGTTGATCACGTCACGCTCACCATCAACGAAGGAGAAGTACTCGGATTAGTCGGAGAATCTGGTTGTGGAAAAAGCACCCTGGGTTTTGCCTTACTGAATCTTCTCAAGGGTGGATACATCAAGGAAGGCCACATTAATTTCCGAATAGACGGTCGTTTCACCGATCTCACAAAACTTGACGCCACGGAATATCAAAAAATTAGGGGATCAAAGATTTCCATGATCTTTCAAGCATCTCAAAATGTCTTAAACCCTTTACAAACCGTAAAGGACCATTTCCTTGACACTTTGAGAGAACATGGATATGAAGACCCCAAAGAAGAATGGAAGAACATCATCACCTTACTAAAGAGACTAGAAATTCCAGAATCAAGACTAGATGATTATCCATTCCAGTTTTCCGGCGGAATGCAACAGCGAATCGTGATAGCACTTGCCCTCATGTTAAACCCAAAATTAGTAATTGCTGATGAACCAACCACCGCATTGGATGTTCTCGTCCAAGCACGAATCTTACAACTTCTCAGTGATCTCGTGGAAGAATTATCCCTAACAATGATCTTCATTAGCCATGATTTAGGAGTTGTCGCAGAAATCACGCAACGAGTAGCCATCATGTACGCTGGTGAAATTGTCGAAATTGGTGATACTGAAACCATCTTCACCAAGCCAAAACATCCTTATACCGTTGCCCTACTCAAAGCCATCCCCAACATCAAGGACGAAACAAAACGCAAGCTCAATTCCATTCCAGGATCACCACCAGATCTTAGCAAACCCATAATAGGATGCCGTTTTGCCAGTAGATGCACCCACGCCATTGAAACTTGTTTTAAAGAAAGTCCTAAAATGCTCATTTTCGGCGTGGAAACAACGGGTAAGGAGCATCAAGTGAGGTGCCACATGTATGACCCAAGATTCACAAATCACTTTAACAATGAAGAATGATGAAATGAACTCCGTTGAAAAAAGGGAAAATTTGGGAAAAACTCCTTTATTAGAAGTAAGAGATCTCGTAAAGTACTTTCCAGTCGAGCGAGGGTTCTTTTCTCGACTATTATCACTCTCCAAGGAATACGTAAGAGCAGTAGATCATATTTCGTTCGAAATTAACAAAGGAGAAGTTTTTTGTCTCGTAGGCGAATCTGGCTGCGGAAAAACCACGACAGCTCGAATCATCGGAGGTCTAGAAAAACCTACCAATGGAAATTTCAAGTGGAAAGGTATTCCCATCTCCCATGATAACCTCAAACCAAAGAAAAACAACATCAAGTCCCAATTCGTATTTCAAAATCCTTATTCATCTTTAAATCCGAAAATGAAACTAGGAGACGCCGTCTTACATCCATTGATCATCCATGATCAAATACAAGATCCGAACACGAAGAATGTCCTAAGAAATGCTAAAATATCGGAATTCAGCCTTCTAGGGTTCTTTCTAGTACTATTACTTGGCCTATATGGATCCATATCCAGGGGATTAATCGGTAACATCAGCATTATTGCAGCCACCTTTCTTTCACTATTCATCATCATCTTCTACCTAAAATATGGGTGGCACGATCGGAACAAGCTGGTTGACAGTACCGTCATTAAAATATTTGAAAGACTTGGTCTAAACCCTCCAGAACAATACTATTTCAAGTATCCTCATGAAATTAGTGGTGGTGAAAGACAGAGGGTTGCCATTGCTAGAGCCATCATCCTGAATCCCGAACTACTCATAGCTGATGAACCAACTAGCATGCTAGACGTCAGCCTAAGAGCAGAAATACTGGACTTGTTGGAATATCTGCGAATAAACCATTCTATTTCCATTTTATTCATTACTCACTACTTGGCAACTGCTAGACATTTTGGCGATAGAATTGCAGTGATGTACGTGGGAAAAATCGTTGAAAAAGGACATACCGATGATATATTTAGAACCCCACTCCACCCCTACACGAAAGCCCTCATCGACGCAATTCCCACGCCAATTCCAGGAAAAAAACTCCGAAAGCTTCCGGCTGGAGAAGTTGCTGATGCCATCAACCCCCCATCCGGATGTCGATTCCATCCAAGATGTCCTTATGCTGTAAAAGGTGTCTGCGACAAAGAAGAACCGCAACTAAGAGAATTACGAGCAGACCACTTTGTCGCCTGCCATTTCCCCTTAACATAACCGTTTTTCATCATCTACATTCATTTTCCCTTTTTCGTCTTTTTTATCTTTAGTATTGTCTATCACGTCATTATGTCGGTGATGCATGGCCTCCGAGTCTTGTCATCGCACCATTCGTGATGCAGCTGTCGTTCCTTGCGTCATGAGATAAG
>JAJRXH010000503.1 GCA_024276395.1 archaeon | reverse complement strand
TCAACGACCTCTTCTTCACGGTATTGTCCTTTTCTTGCCAGTTCTAACAAGTTAGGATTAAGATCAGTTCCGAGAATGCTCACTTGGTGCCTTGTATGAGGAAAAAATTCTGAAAATAGAATTGCTAATGAATAAGGCTCTGCACCAGAAGCACATCCAGCTGACCATATGGTAATGGTCCGACGTTCGGCGCGGTCAATGAGATCTTTCAGAACGTGATCTTTGATGAACATATAGGTATCATAATTGCGGAAGAAGGAGGTCACGTTGATAGAGAGATTTTTTATTAATTGGTCAACAAGTTGCGGGTCATTCCTTAGCCTCTTAGCAAAATCTTGATACGTGTTTATTTTGAGCCTTCTCATCATAGCATGGACGCGTCGCTTGAAGTAATTATCTTTATAGGCTCTTACATCAATTCGTGGTAAAAGAAGTTGTAAGATTTCTTTGAAATGTTGTACATCTTTAGGTTCTTCGAACTTAAAGAGGGTTTTGAAATCAATCGTGGAAAGATTGGCATTACGCTTTTTGGGGTGTTTTCCGGATGTATCTTTCTTTTTCATGAACTTTCACTGTAATTTTCACTAATTAGTCGTGTTGTTTACATTACATTTTATTTTAGGCGATAATAAAAATGGTCATCCCCATCTCTCACATAAATTTCGCCCTCTTTCACGAAAATGATGATGGATTTTCTCGTAATCCCTCCAGCAAAAATGTGTTTTACCTTGACATTTCGCTTGGTGAGCTCTTTTATGGTTTGTAGGACATTAAGGGCACCAATGCTACTGGTGATGCCATCTTGGTTAGGAAACATCCGTGCACCACCGATGATGTAGGCTTCAATTTGATGACTGGAAAAGCCTCTTCGTTTGAACCAGTTAACTCCGATTGAAGTAGCGATATCTGCGTACTTTCCCTTGTTACTGATTTTTTGGGCTGTGAGAGTATCATCTAAAGATAGTTGGTCATCATCTTTTGGTGATTGAGGACTGTTCTTCTCGTTTAAATCATTCTGATTTAATTTTAGGTTTTTCTTCAAATTGACAAGAGAATCATTCGTGTTTGATCGTTTTTTTCCCCTTGTTTTTATTTTTAATCGAGTTTGGGAATTTTTTCTTGATGGCAACATCACGTGGGCTAAATAGGTTGGATAGAATCCCTTCTCACTAGTTATCGTGCTAGGGATGAGAATGAGGCCGACACACGAACCAAGTGCAGTGATTCTTAGGACATTATGAACTCCCTGTCCAACACCGATTTCACCAACTCCCACGTGAATGGTGTGATACTGAGGAGTGATGCGACGTTCGATGGTTTTTCGGTGATATTTCATTTGTTCTTTGAGTGGAGGCAAGGCAATAGTTCGTTCTCCCAAAAAAGTAGAGATATCCAAAAACATCTTATAACATCGCCTCAAGTTTGCGAGCTAGCAGTTGGATGGCATTTTCGTGCATCGCTAGGAAGAGATTACATCTCACGGCATCACCATACTCTTCTTTAGAATGGATTCCTACTTGCACGCTTAAAATCTTGATTTTATTCACATCGGAGACGTGTTTTTTGAATTCAGTAAGGATAAAACTCGTGATTTCCGTAGCATTTCCGAAAAATAAGACGGGATCGGCATTTGGCATATAGGAAGAGCCTTTAATGAATTCATTAATGGCAGAAACGTAATGAAGCAAGATGATGTTACCGACTTCCTTGATGAGAGATTGATGGAGACTGTCCAAGGAATCAAGGCTAATAAATTGTTCTTCTTGTTCTTGCAATTTTTTCGTTGTAACTGTCCCGATGAGCGTTTTAATACTTTTATTATCAAAGCAAGCGAACACTTGTGCAAAATCTTCTTCATTTGACTCAACTTCACCGCTAGTCATTAAATGGGGGTCTTCTACGAATTTTAGGAAGACGCTAGCTAGGGGTTCTTTTTCATCAAAGCCTCTCGGTGAAAGATATTTAGCGAATTGACTTCTGTCGATGATTCTAATATAAGGGATGGTCATATCAATCTCGCGATTGAGGAAGTTGGTGAGGGCGATAGCACCGTGACCAGCTCCGATGTTACCTACTTCCTTGAGTGCATCTGTCAAGTTTTCGTTCAAAATGTCTTCCAACCTTTTAGAACTCATGAAATGCCTCCTAAATGGTATTCCTCATCTTGACTTAATAGATTTAATTATTTAATCTTGACGTAATTTACAATTTACGTGTTGGTATCTATCTTGGACGGGTCAATGATGAACACAGTCTCTAAGGTACCATAAGTTGCTGCACCATTGATGAAAGGCAAGCGCGCTGCGTGATGATCTAGGGGTTTGATATGCAATTCTTGCGCATCTACTAGTTCATCCACGAGAATTGCATACTGATTGGGTGGTCTTTTCCAAAGAATGAGTGGTTTTTGTAATTCTAACATTAATGGATCTTGATCCTGGTCATCAGTTTTCGCTTTTAGATCATTAATTCCCTCATCTCCATCGTTTATGGTTATGTTCTTGTTTATACTTGATTTGAGGATGTTGGGAAAATCAATCACTGGATAAAAGGCATCCATTCCGTCTTCTTGATGATACAGTGCTGAGATAAATGGATTTTTGGATTTTTGGATTTCGGGGATGAGTGGATTCGTCGTATCTAATTCCGAGATGTTAACTAATCGTATTGTTTCGACTTCAGATGTTGGGATGGCAAGTAACATGTCCTTTACTTTAAAGATGATTGATCTAATTATTGAAGATGATATGGGCACGATTATTCGGAAAGTAGTTCCTTGACCAGGCAAGCTTTCCACGCTGATCGTTCCACCAATTCTTTTAATTGCATCCTCGATCGCATTAAGTCCATATCCACGGCCGGCTACTGTTGTAGCCGTGGTCTTTGTGGTAAAGCCCGGGAGGAATAAAACATCATTGAGCGTAATGGTGTTGGGGTCTAGTGATGAATCAATTAAACCTTGTTCTCTTGCCCGATTAATTACTTGTTCTAAGTCAATTCCCCTACCATCGTCAGTTACTTCAATCTCTACCGCTCCTTCTAGATATGATGCCCTGATGAAGATAGCACCACTCATGCTCTTTCCCAGTTGTTTTCGTTCATTAGGTTCTTCGATCCCATGGACGATCGCATTCTTAACTAATTGTGTGATCGGCTCTAGTAAGGATTCTACAACGCCTCTATCGATGCCGATGTCTTCTCCAGAGAGATAAATGCGGACATCTTTTCCTAATTCCTTCGCAAGATCGTTTGCGACTCTAGGAAGAACGCGAGTGATGGTCCTGAAAGGAACGAGTCGTAGTCTAGTTAACATGGCTTCCATATCAAGAATGTATTTTCTGAAGTTAGAAATAACTTGTTGTTCTTCTTCGGAGAGTTTTTCAACTCTAGCTACGATGCCTTCAATGACGTGTCCAGCAGATACGATTTCTCCTAGCATGTTTGAAAGAGATTGCATGTCCTTCAGTTGGACGGTGATGGTTTGCATTTCTCGAGGCACTGTTGTTCTTTCAATGGGGATGGTGACATCCGCATCAATGACAACTGGCTGGATGAGAACTCTTTTTACGGCTGGCAACGCGGATAATAGTTGTTCAATTCGTTCTTCGTCCTCAAAAGTTGAGATTTCAATGGTCATTTCGTCAAAGTATCCGGCTTCGTCTGAGTCGAGTTCCACTTCTGAGGGCGTGGATTTGGTGATTTGAGCAATAGTTTTCAAGTTTCTCAAGATAACCAGAGCTCTTGCAGTAATCATTGGTGTGTTGGGTTCAAAAAATACAGTTATCTTGAATTTCCTACTTATCTTGACCCATAACTCTTCGGTTGATGCAAAACTCGAGAGTAATGGTTCAGCATCAAACTCTAAACTTTGTGAACTGAGCATGACTTGCATGACTTCTCGTAAGATATTTAGAAATTGGTTGAGATTTTCTAATGTTTTTTGAGAAATTCCAGTCGTCGGAGTAGCAAGAACCGCATCTTCTAGAGCGTGGGTGATTTCTTGGAGTTTTGTTTGTCCAATAGTTCCAAACATTCCCTTGATGGTATGGAGAATGCGTCGCAATTCATCAATTAATTTTTCATCATCTGGCTTTCTTTGAACTCGCAAGAGTAAGTCATCTAACTGTCTCACGTACTGGGTAAATTCTTCTCTAAAAACTTCAATGAATTCGCTATCAAAAAATTGGAAGTCACTCATTTTTCTACGCCTTTGGTTGATTTAATTTCCTCAATAGGGATAAAATTTTGATAAATAATCTTGTAATGTTTTTGTAGGCATTCTTGCAGTCTTCATCAGGATGCTAAGGCCGATTCAACGCTCTTGATTAACTCGTTAGGCTTGAAAGGCTTGATCACGAAATTTTTGGCTCCGAGACGGATAGCACGCTTGATGAGGGGCTCGTGACCAAGTGCGGTGACAATGACAATGCAGGCATTGGGATCGATGTTAAAGATTTCTTGGAGTGCCTCGAGGCCATTTTTCTTCGGCATTACCACGTCCATGGTAACTAAGTCTGGTTTCAGTTGTTTATAGAGTTCTACCGCCTTTTCTCCGTCAGGAGCTTCTCCGACGACCTCGTAGCCTGCTTGCGTTAATACTTTCTTTATCATTAGACGAAGGTAGGCGGAATCATCTACTATTAACACTTTTTTACTCATTTAATATCGCACCTCCAACGTATTAAAGGAAATTCTGGACGAATTTATCTACATCGAGAACAAAAGTTCTTTTTTGCACATCTTTTTTGAAAATGAATTTCAGTTCACCAATGATCGGGAATTGGAGTTCTTCTTCTGGTGAGGGATGGAGTTCTTCTTTGGAGATGAATTCCAGATTGTTGATCGCCAATAAGGGCTGTGGATTATAGCAAATTATTCCGATTTCATCGGCATCGGTGGAAGGTACGGTAGACAGAAAGATAACATCCAGATTATCAATTAACTCTTCGTTTTCGTCACTATAATCGGATTGATCAGTGGCATCGAGTAATCGTTCCATTGATTGTCCTTGATAGGGGTTAATGAGTGTTATTTGTTTCTGATTTTCATCATCGTTTATTGTTAGTGAAGTTTTTGTTGAGAGGATGTTCGTTATATCTTTTACATCGAATTTAGTAAGTGATTCAGCCCCTTTTGTCTTGTTCGTGGGAATGGATAATCCTATTTGAGGTGTCAAGTCAAAGACGATGAAATTTTCGTTTACATTTGAAACCATTAGTTCTTTTAAGTGGAAAACATTCTCAATGTTACTTATTTTAGTTGTTATTGCTGGAATTTTTTCTGCGGGAATCTGCAGTTTTGTCCAAGAAAATTCTGTATCTATTTCTGTCAATATGGAATGGATTCGGTTAGATAGGGCATCAAGATTGATCTTGATTCCGAATTTTTCCCCAAGATTCGCGTTTTTTGGATTGAACACGCAGATATCTTCAATTATTGGAAAGTAGTTCTTTAGATGGGGATATAAGGTGGGGTTTTTCACGCTAATTTTTTTCCAGATTGAACTGATGTCAATGAAGTCATCTAGTGCTATTGCAAATTTCTGAGAGGATGATTCATCTTCGTACAAGAAGATTACACTATCGTGTTTTGGCTCATTGTCCTTCGATTTTTTGTTTTTTTTACTTTTGGTATCAGTAGGTACTTTTTCTTCTTTCTTCGGTAGCAATGGTAAAATAGCCGTGAAAAGCTGCTGGCTTGTGATGAGCGGGTATAATTGATTACCGAATAGGACGGCTTCGGAGAAGAACTGGTTTTTTGGTAACGCTATCCAGTCGATTTCATCTTTCTGCAAGAGGATGAACTCATCTTTTAGTCCCAGGATTTTTATTTTTTCAAGAGAAAACGCCAAAATAAGCCCCTTGCTTGATCCAATTAAATATTCTTCGAGAGGACCTTGTCTCGTGGATGTTTTTAACTTTAGCAGTTTTTTTAGTATGTCCATATCTTTGGTTTTGTTCGATCTCAATGTTTGTTTTATAGTCGTTAATGGATCTATCTTTGGAGGTTTAGGGATGTCGATGAAGGTATGAATGAAGTTTTCATCTAACAAAAAGATTAGGCCAAGATCTTTGTCATAAAGTAGTCCTTTGAGTAGGTTGACTGTAATGTCTTGATTTTTGAAAATCTTGGCAGGTTTAGTAGATGAATTAATAAGTACACCTGGCAGCTCAGTCACGATTTTGGTGGGATTTACCTGGAACAAGAGAGTAAGGTCTTCAACCAAGAGTGCCACACGTGAAGTCTTGTTGTCATCGTTCGGTTGATTTAAAACCAAAATTTTTTGAAACTTTCCTTCTTTCACTTTCCAGTTAATGGGTTTTTCAAGTAACTCTAATTGCTTACTTAAATCAATGACGGAATGATATTCTCCTCTAAGATGCAATATGCCAATGATATGCTCCATTTTCGATTCCGGTAGTGGCTCGACTTTAGTGTTCGTTAAATATTCCCTCACGGCTGTAGACTCTAAGGCAAAGTGATATCCTCCCAGGGAGAAGACGACCAAATCTAAGGCTTTTTTTTCTTCTCTTCTTTTTGATCGTATTGTTCTTCTGAATGACATTATGTAATAACCTCATTGCTTGGGATATCCGATTTGGTGGGATTTTTATCTTAGTCGTTATTTTAAAGGTAGTGATTCATTAAAATGAAGTTGTATTTCGTAAGTTGATATTTAATGTTCGCATGTCATTTGCGTTTACGCTGGGACGTGCCTCATTCACTGAAATTTTTGCTTCATTCATTACTTTAATTAGAATTTACGCATTATTTCTTGGAATGAAACCATACTTCATTCGCTTTCATTCATCACTACTAGGAAGAGTATATTGAGAAATATCAAAATCATCGTCTTCTTCTGGGCTCTCTTCATCGGCATCAATCATCTCGTCACTAGTTTCTTCGATGGGGAGTATTTCAGCGAGGTCAATTTCGATGACGTAACGATTATTTTCTTTCTCCTTGAGAACATTTTTTAGGCCGGCTGGAGGAAGGCATTCTTTTAATTTCTTTGGAATGCTTTTTTCAGAGACGATTTCAAATGAGTCTTTAGGAGCCACGGATCTGACTTGCTTGCAAACAAGTCCGATTTTTTTATCATCTACATTTATAACCAGGCATTCCATACCCTTAGGCTCAATGGATATCTTGGCTTCTTTGGATGAGGGAATTAGTGTGTTAGAATAGACAATCTGATTCAAATCAAATATAGGAATGAGGGTTTCGTCGTTTCGGATGTGGATGCCTAATAGTGGTGAATCGTGGAAAGGGCTTCTAAAAAATGACCGCACTTTGAATATTTCTTCCACGAACCGAGATGAAACCCCTAAACTGCAATTAGCAGCTTCAGCAACGACCAGCATTTCGGTAGTTTTCAAGGTAGCCATGTTTTGATCACCAGTCTTTTCAGGTATCTTTCTCTTCGCGTTACTTAAAAATCATTCTAACAATATGATTCTGAGTGATGAATCGTCATCCTTGCGCGCTATTTCAATCCTTCAACAGTATTAAGGTTTATCTAGAAAGTTGCGAGGTAAATCTCAGAAAAAAATCTTATTAGCTGGTCGACTTGAATGGAGATGGTGAAGAATGGTGAAAGTGAATGATGGTGATGATCCCATTGTAGATGATTTAGAAGAAATTGAAATGTTTGAGGATCTCCATCAAGAAAAGTCATCTTTATCAGAATTTTCAACAGTTGAGAACTTGATGGCCAAGAATCGCTCAGTAACTGCACCGATCAGATCAGATTTCTTCAGAATTTCAGATAACAAAGCCTTGATCATCAAGCTGTGGCCTGCGCGGATGATAGGAAGTAATTCAGGTCGTCCTTTGTTAAGTCAAATAGAGATAGAAGAAGTTCATTTTAATCCAGACGGGACCAGAAGTTTTGGCCCCCGAATTCGTCTTCCAGCAACTTATAATTCTTTGATGTTGGCTTTTTACTTGAATGATTTTTTGCTGCAAGCGCGAAAGTTAGAGAAGCAATTACGTGAAGAACTTAATCGTGAGGGAATTGAATGGAGAGAACTCGAATGGGATGACGAGTAAAGTGATTAAAATGAAAAATACTGATAAAGGGATGAAAAATTGCAAACACTCATTATCATAAATTGTTCCAAGACAAAAAGGGTTTCAAATGATCTAGGAGATTTCTATCATTTGTTTGAAGGTCATCAAGAGAAAACCACCTTCTTGGAATTGTTATCATCGGAAGAACGTTCTAAATTAAGTAAACTGCGAAAACAGGTGCGACTGCATCTAATTGGATGTAAAAAACACTTATCTAGTGAAAAAAGAGAAACAACGGCTTTGTTGATGGAGAGATGGAAGGACACGGTTCTTCCAGCATTTTTACGATACAGTGGTCTGTTATTTAGGAAAATTTCTCCAGAAGCATGGGAATCTGCGTTGTCGTCATGGGGTAAGTTAGATATTTGGATACTCACGGCTTATTATGGAGTCGTGAGATATACCGATTACATCCAAGATTATGATCTTACCATCCGTGATAAGCTTTTAGAGAACGTGACAATGCTAAGATGGTGGATAAAGAATTCATTAGCAGACATCATTTGGAAAGGAATAATGGCCGTTAAGCCAGAAAAAATTATCGTGCTGGCAAGTAAATCCTATCAATCATTACTTCCAATGAAACGATTGTTGCAGATGCAAGGAAATGATGCGAAGATGAAAGTAGAGATTCCTTACTTTCCAGGAGGGATGAGTTCGCTCCCATTAAAGGGCAAATGGTTAAATGACTTTCTTATGAAGCAGAACGCTCGTTAGGGAAGGGTAAATGAAAAAAGATCTTCGAGTCTTTGAAGCTTGTTAATGACTCGAAGTAAATTTGAAACATCTTCGATATTGGTTTCCGGATCGTTTTGGGCTAAATAATCGAGAATTGATATGAGTAACTCTTTTGTCTTTTCAAAGTTATCATTTAAGGTAAGGCTCATGAAGGCAAATTGAAGCTTATCAGCCGTGGATGCACCAGCAGCCTTGATTGCATTTCTTACTGTTTCAATGTAAATTTGTTCGTCCGTAATTTGAGCGGCAAGTTGTTCTCGTATTTCTGGGAGTTGAGCCTGTTTATGATCGAGCTTTTTTGGTACAAATCTTCGATATAAATTCTTGAAGAAAGACATTCTATTTGGCCCCCAAGCGATGATCTCTCTACTTCTTGGAGAGGATGTACACGGTTCAAGTAAGAAATAGCAGTGATAGTTAATAAAGTTCTCCATATTAACTATCCCGAAAACGGTTTTGCTAGGTGATTCTCGTGAAAGTTTCGAGGCGAGAATGACGAAATCATAATGCTTATAAGTGATTATTCGGATGATGCGTATTTATCTCACGAGTACATATAAATGGTGCGGATAAGAGTAAACTTGAACGAATAACCAGGCAATTTCGGGGTGATTAGTGCTGACTGTCATTAGAGGTGCCTTGGCTGGGACACATCCATTATCAGAACCTCTCATCCAAAAAATTTTGGATTTCAAGTACGGACGTGATTTGAAAAATCCGGTCTTGGGTTTATTTCAACAAGATTTGGAATCTTTGATCAACTTACAACAAGAATTAGGCTTTCCCTTGATATCATCTGGTTCTCTTGGAATTGAAGATCTAATAAGACCTTTTACTAGAAGCTTGGAATGTTTAAACCGATCATATCAAAATCTAGGAGATCTTCCCATTGTTCGTTGGCATCACACGAATACTTTTTATAGGCGTCCGAGTTTGGTGGACAAATTCCCAGAGGACTCTCGCGTGTTACTTGAAGACACGAACTTTCTTTCAGAAAAAAGTGCATATTCGCATGAGGCTCTAGCATCTTTTCCTAGTAGGATCATCATTCCAGGGCCCGTATCATTAGTGTCTCTTGTTGATATCGATAATCAGAAAGTTCCTTATCAATCCAAGTCAGAAATCATTGTTGCCGCTGGTGCGTATCTAGCACAAGAAATTGAGAAATTACCCAATCATTATGAGGAGATTCAACTTGATGAACCCGTGTTATCATGGCAGCGTTTCCCGAGACGCCTTTACTCGGCCATTCATCAAGCATATCAAGTAATTTCTTCTCTAAATGCCAATGATCGTCGCTTGATCGTGAATACCTATTTTGAAGATATCACACCAATTTTGGATTTTCTTCTCGACTTGCCAGTTGATGGAGTAGGCATTGATTTAATTGCAACCAATCTCACGTCCTTGGCCACCAAGAATTTTGAAGGAAAAATTTTACAAGTTGGAATCGTGGATTCACAAAATTACTTACCTACCTCTAACGGGGCTTTGGACTTTTCGGTTACTCCTTATTTGGTACGAATTGTCCAGGCGATGTTAACTCTTAATCCTGATGAATTAATTGTGACTTCGAATACAGGATTAGAATATCTTCCTAGACCAATTGCTGATGCGAAATTGAGGCTGATTTCACGAATCATCGAGGAGGTAGCATGAATGGTCAAGCTAGAAGAGAGAGAATACCTTACCCATGAAGTTGGAAGTTTGAGAAAACCTAATTTTCTTCTTCGTGCATCAGCGAACCGTCGCTTGATAGATGAAGATTTCAAGGAATTTCACGAGTTCTTTCGTTTGATTGGCATAGAAGAACCTCCCATGGAATTAACGGATCTGTTAAAAAAATCTGGACCAGAAATGGAAAAAGATGAAGATTTTCATCTTGAAGTAAAAAAATGGAGAGTACGATTGAATGTCTTGTACAAGGAAAGTACAGGTCTTGATCTAATTGATGCTGGAGAATGGATTCGTCGTGAAATGTATCAGCACGTGATTGAAAGCGAGGCAGTGAAAGGGATCCAATTATTGACTCACGTGAGATCATTTGATTTTAACTTCTGGCGACCGGGAGTTAGAGTGAGCAGAATATCGTATGATGAGAATGAGGATATTTACTTGCAAGAATTTCTCTGGGCTAAGGAAGTAGCGCGCAAGCCACTTAAAGTGTGCATTACATCCTTCAATACCATCGCAGAATGGACCATTCGGGGCCATGGTGATTTTGAGAAGCTTCTTTTTGAGCTCGTTGAAGCCGTTTATGTACCAGAAGTCATTAAATTGTTGAAAGCGGGAGCAAAATGGATTCAGCTGGATGAACCGGCGCTCACGACCCATCCACAGCATGTCGACGTTTTTGTTGATGCTTGGAACCATTTTACTTACAAAATTAAGGGTTATCTT
>JAJRXH010000502.1 GCA_024276395.1 archaeon | reverse complement strand
TAAGTGTGACTTGATACGTCACGTTTGAAAGTACCCATTGATTCGCACTATCATTCCACGACTGTTGAAGCCATTTCAGAGTTACCATTTCATTTCCAGGGCCAGTGACAAGCACGGAACCACTATTTCCCCGGTACAGTTGGCCTAAAGATGATACTGCCAAGGGTGGAGTCACTCGAACAGACTCAACAATAGTATTATCTGCGGCGAGAAGATACGCCGAGAGATTACCACTAAAAGAGATGACGATGCTGTACAGTTGTGATGGCTGTGAGAAAGGAATGTGCCAGATCAGTGTTACCCAACCAATGTCATCAGTAAATCCTTGAAGCATGATGACCGATCCAATCGTCACCGTGACTTGCTGGCGCGCAAGGGGTGAATTAGAGTCGTCGGTCAATAAAGCACGAATTTCAAGGGACATGCCAGCAGAAATTGTCTTGGTACTACTGTAATTCATCGTGTATCCTAGGAAATGAGTATTGATGAAGACATTCACCGTGAAATTATACGATGACGAGGATAACGTGTCATTTCCCGGAAATAAGAGCGTAAAATTCATTGGACCAGATGCGGCATTCGTTGAAATTCGATAACTCAAGGTGACCTCTGAAGAAACAAGGGCTGTTTCCGCGAGCACGCGAGTCGAATCCATTGGATCAACAAGTTGCACGACTAATGCCGGATCTACAATGACTTCTCCAGTCGAGTTGCGATAAATGCTCAAGGTTACATTCATCGTCGAGCCTCTTACTATCTCAGCTGGCAGCGATCGTGGAACTATCGTGGATGAGGCAACAAACTGTGCAGAGAGCACCTGGGATGTAGAAAACCACCACGAAGACAGGGGGCGCACAGAAAAATTCAGTTGATGAATCCCCAGGGAAAGATTTTGTGGTGTCCAGGACACTGGAAGTTCTCCTTGAGAATCAGTGGTACCATTAAAAATCAAGATGTCATCCGTTTCATCTCTAATGGTAATGATGCTAGGCACGGCAACTGTATTCGAGTCGGCAGCGTGAACCGTCAATTGCCACGAAATTGAGTCATTTTCATGGAGAGTAAAGACCGAGGGAGTGATGGTCAAGGAAGCTTGCCCCATTAAAAGGAACCAACTCAGTTGTTGCGTGTAATTGACGCTGCCATCAAGTGACTGGAGGGTCGCACGCAAGGTATAGTTGCCTAATTCCCACGTTTTATTCGTAACAAGAGTAAATGTCGCTTGACGGTTCAGGACTGCTTCAATTCCACCAAGCATCCATGAATCAGATGACTGATTTTTCCGATATTCCAAGATCACTCGTTTCTTTTCTGGTGATGGGCCCAGTACATTAACTGTCACTGACAAGGAATCTTGACTTCGGATGATTAAGGATGCATATTTTAGTGTCAATCCATGGTTCACGTTAATGGTAATGGTTTTCGTAACAAAACCTGACTTCACGTAAGAATCTCCAGAATACCAAAATTTAAGCACGTGATCCCCTTCTGGTGCATATAAAGGAATTTTCCACGTGATGTTAAATGAATGAGAGGGATAATTGAAAAAATCCATAATAAAAGGAACATCTTCATGATACAATTCAATGCCCATCGTTTCATCAAACAATTGAAAGATTCCAGGGCCCAGGTATGAACCACCCCCAGCCTGAAGCTGAAATGTAACTTGCATTGTCTCTCCAGTCGAATAAGAAGTAGCATTGAATTGAATGCCCTGGAACCAAACGTCATTGACATTCGAAGGATCTGCCATGGGGAGGTGGTCCCGAATATCAACAACAAGAAAATCTTCCGAGGGAGAATAACTAACATTGCCTTGATAACTCCCCTTGAAGGTATGATTACCAAAAGAAGTCGTTGATAGCACCCACGTCACGTTAGCTTTTCCTTCATTGTCTGTTTCCAACATGGCAATCATCGAGGTATCATTAAGCCACACGAGGGTGACATTCTGCCTTGGAAATGGAGTAAAAACCAAAGTTGAGGGATCTTGGTAATATAATGTAAGATAAAAGGTCACGGCCTGTCCAGATTCGATGATGGTGGTATTTGCTTCAACCTTCAAGACCGTGACGACTGATGTTGATCCAGCCAAGCTAGGTTCCGGAAATGACGCAAACTGAGAAGATCCCAGGAACCAATTGCTCACCATATCGCCATTAATTAGAACTACCAAAAAACAAACCACGAACACGAATAAAAAATTTCTTCTTGACTTGATTCTCCGAGGAAAACCGATTTTCCCTTTTTTGATGTCATTGTTGCTCTTGCTCTCCCTGATAATAGCAATTCGGTTCTTTAATCCAGTCATCAGCATTTTCTTCACCATGAGAAAGCATCCGCTTATTTCAGCCACCTTCTGAAATTTGCCTTAAATAGTAGTAGCCAACCTCACCAATGCCCAAGCACCCCAAGATACGAAAATAATCCCGATGAAATACTTTTTTCAACTCATTTTCAAGTTTCATTAATCCACCATACGAGATAATCCTTATGATGATAACAACGACGCACCATGACAAGAAAATAGAGAGACAATGCATTCATTCTTTTTAAGAAGGAACAATGAGATGATGATAGCTGCAAAATTATCATTAAACAATTAAATCATGATGAAGGGGAGATGGAGCAAGTTAATCACCATATTTTCCCTAAATTGAAACTTACTGGTGGTAAATACCATTGAAGCATGAATGAAGGAAAATCGCTCCCAAGATGATTGGCCCGCGAATGATAAACTTTTTAAGTAGAACCCATCCGTAACCCATCACGAGAAGTTGAATAATATCGGATAAATAATCCGATATAAAACAAATGCAACGATCTTGCACGAGTTTGAGATGCGCGTGTGATTTTGTTGCATCTCCCCTCTACTCGTTCGCGGGTGATGAAACATGAAAGAAAACACGATTTTATTAAAAAAAGAAGAGATTTCATCATTGCTTAACCAACAAGAACTGTTAAAGGAATGGTTCCAGCTAGAAATTCAAGAGACACCTGATTTCATTTCCGAAGAAAAAGATACCTACAGGAAGGCAAATGAAGACCACTTTCTTGATTTCAAAAAACGTCCCATCATCAACGACCTATCCGAAAAAAGAGATGACTGGACACGATTACAAAGAGTGCTACCTAACAAGCAGCTACGATCATTAGGCTCTACCTTGTGGCTCGACGAAGAAGAACTAAGAACACGAAAATGGTTCCGACTACGAAAATTGCAATGGATGATGATGATGATGCAATCATCTCACAAGTATCAAGAACTGGCACGAGTAATCGCAACTCTTTCCCAGTTTTTCAATGACGTACAACTCACGAGGATTCAAGAGTACTTGACACGGTTGCCCATGCGCTTTCATGATGGTGACCCCACGCGGGTAGCGTTTATCTTGGCGTGTCTTGATCTAGAATTGGAACAACATGGATATACCATCTTACGTTGTGAACTGCTAAAGCAAATCAACTCTAGCTTGGAAATTTCTCTTACCAAGTCTGACATCCTCAAAGCCAAGTGGAAGATCTTGAAGAATGATCAACAATTACGAAAAGCTCACTTGAAAGATCGATTGAAGAAAGGGAAAATCTACCAGCGAATGATCGCCTTGAACCTTCTTACTGAATTAATCACGAAGAATGACCGCCTGCAACAATTACTCGACCAATGGAAGATGAAAACAATAACTTTCAAGCAGTCAGTAATGACAGTGTTCGATGCATACTTGGACCGCCA
Organism: archaeon; assembly: GCA_024276395.1. GTDB lineage: Archaea > Asgardarchaeota > Heimdallarchaeia > Hodarchaeales > S146-22 > JAJRXH01. The sequence continues at coordinate 3,124 of JAJRXH010000502.1, read as the reverse complement.
CGGGTCTGGATGGATAAGGGACATTGAAAAAGTCATCCTCACTTGCATCGAAATCGTGTTAAAGACAACACGTGTCACCAAAACAGCAAGATACAAGAGTTTCTTATGGTTGCCTTCTATCTTTCAACCTCACTTGAATTACTTGAAAAATCTAAGCCGCAAGATCATCAATACAATTGGGGACTTCGATGATATCGTCAAGCTCCTTCAAGACACGACAATGATTGCCAAAATGCGGGATGACAGGACAGGAAATGTAAGCATTAGAAGAAAAAATGCCAACCCAAGGAAAGAGATCCGACCTCAATTGAGAATCAGTTCTTCATTAACGTCTTCCCAAAATGCCCATTTTAACACTCCAGCACGATCACTTTCACCGAAAATTGCCAAGAAAGCATCACTGCTAGCAGCACAAAAACTTCCCCTTTCAGAAAGAGCAAGAAAGCCATTTCGTTGCTCAAATAGGAATCCACGTAGTACATCGATTCGTAAACAAGGAAAAAAGAGAACATCATCGAGTGCACAACGACCCAACAAATTACTTTTGATACAACGATGACCGTAAAGAGGCAACCGGTTCCATAATAATAAAATAAATCCCAATTCACTCCCTCATTTACTCTTGAAACACTGAAATAATTCTCCTTGCCAGTTTCTTGCCTACTCCGGGAATGGCACGTAATTGCTCCTCAGAAATCGTTGACAATTGATGAAAAGATACACGCGAAAGTATCTTTCGGGCTTTTAATGGTGATATTCCCTTGATTTGAGATAACATCGTGACGTGCAAGGAATTATTATCTTGAATCTTCAATTCTCGCATCACGTGATCTGAATGAGATAAAATCGATTGAATTAATAAAATGAAATCCATGGGATCCCTTAGACTTAAAACGGGATATCCATGAAGATTAGCTTGGACATGATATTCTATTAACAGTGAAGAACTGAGCAGCACGAAATCCGAATCATTTCGCTGCTCCAAGATTAACCACGTTTCTGAATCATCTGTACAAATCTCGTCAATTCGAGAGAAAAAAGACTTCAATCCCTTCTTGACAATTTCCATCAATTGAATTGGTGTGAAGACAATAAAGCGCATCTTTAGGGATTCAAACAAGTAAGAATGAGGAAGTTGAAGCTGTGGATCATCGTCGTCAAGGATGACCACGTTAAAACCATTTTCTCTCAAGAGTCCCGGATAAACAGTGGTCAAGCAACTTGAATGAACCAGAACGCGATCGTTTTTTTCTTCGAGACTAGATGCATCAAGCGTTGTAATGTTTTCATTCTTGGTGCTCTTGAATGGATGATCCTTGCCTTCATCTTCGTTTTCTGATCCGTGAATTGAAAACATTTGTTCTAAAGGCGGATTCTCAAAATCATTCTCAATGATTGAACCTTGTTGAATCGTTTCTGATTCTGGATGATGAGAAGAACGAGAAAAGTTGTCATAAATATTTTTTTCGACTATTGAAGAATGATCTTCTTCAACCTCTCTTGATGGAGACACTGTCCTTTCGTGGCTAGAACTTGGCTTGATGGATGCTTGTCGTGATAGGGAAAATAACTGTCTCTTCAAAGCATTTTCTCGTTGTTTCATCAAATGATAGCGGACAGCATCACCAGTTTCCTTCGTTACCAAGTAATAGATTCTCGCATCCGTGACACGAGCACGACCTCGCCTTTGAATGACGCGTAAAGGTGTTGTCGGAACATCATAATTAATGACGACATCACAGTCACCTACATCAATTCCCTCTTCACCGACAGTCGTAGTGAGCAAGACCCCAACCCCATCTTTTGTCTTAAAATCCTCGAGAGCATGAACCGCCGGAGAAACACTCCCTTTCCAAGGAAGAACGTTAACAATGAATGGAGGATCACGAGATCTACCTAAAAGAACCGCGTGTTCAATTCCGTGGTCATTTAGCACATGCGAAAGATGATGAACGGTAGCCCGGTAGGAGACGAACACGATGATCTTTCTCGTGCTTTCCCCTTCTTCTTGCAGTTTTCTAATCAAGGCCACCAGCTTTTCCACCTTGGGATGTGGCAAGAGCTTCCGCGAAACGAGTTTTGCCAAGGCACTTACTTGAGGGTATGATAAAAAACGAGCTAATCCTTTAACATAGAATGCTTTTTCTTTCCATACTGTCAGAACTGCCAAGAGAGGATGAAATCCCTGACTTTCAATGATAGTCTTGAGAAAACGGCAGCGAAGATAATCACTAAAGGTCATCAAGTATTGGAATTCACCAGGTGTCAAGCCGGATGTTCTCAGATCACGATCTTTTTTGGTTAACCTCTTATTTTTTTGGCTTAATTCATTGAAAAGACGAAGAAGCTCGTTAAAATTATCTGGATAGTTTTTACCAAGGATTTGTCTTATTTTTCTCAAGAGTGCATGCTCTAACTCGTGAAGAAAACGGAGACCTTGATAGTATTCCCGTGGGAGAGACAAGAAGAACACCTGAGATTTTACGGACGAAACAAAATCCTTGAGTAGAGGATCATCATAATACATAACGGCAAGATTCGTCTTGATGTTGAGCAATTCCATCAAATCACGGACTTGGCTCATGTCATTTCCCGGCGTGGCACTAAACCCAATAAGGCGTGATTCTTCTCCCGTGGCAGAAAAGCGCCTTCCAATCCAAGCCATGGTATGATTTCCACGTGCGTGATGCACTTCATCCATCAAGCAAAGACCAAATTGTTGCCACGAGGTGATCCCTTGTTGAATGTCATTTCGGATGGTTTGTGGGGTTGCAAGGATTATCCACCCATGTTGATAAAGATACTTTCGTTTCTGAGGAGGAATGGCACCGGTTACTATCATGAATCGATCATCGAGTATCCCCTCGATGTAATCGTTAGAGAATCGTTCATGCAACTGCGTTATCAAGGGTTTAGTTGGTGCAATGACCAGCACCTTCCGGACGTGTAATTGATGCGAAGATGGTTCCACCCCAGCACTTACCAATGATTGAATTCGTTTTTGTTCTCGTGCCAAGAAATGATGGATGTACATGGCCATGATTAATGTTTTCCCCATTCCAGTAGGAAGAACTACCAAGCCATTTTCACTTGGAGCTTTCATCGAATCAAGAAAAAGAACTTG
>JAJRXH010000501.1 GCA_024276395.1 archaeon | reverse complement strand
TGATGCCAACGACGACACCAAGAAAACTCCCTGCCAGTCCCAGAAAAACTGAATAGGATGCATACCGCCACACGATGCTCGCACGACTATATCCAAGTGCACGACTCACCCCGATCTCTTTGCGCTGAGCGATGATTTTCCGATTCATTAAAATGTATACGCCAATGAGAGCAACCACGTAAATTAAAAGCGGAAAGGCGAATGCCATTTCCTCAAAACCTTCATAATCAAGACGTAACAACTCGTAAGGAGGCCATGACCTACGATCGAGTGGATCTTCAAGGTTATATCCCTTTTTCTCTAACAAGCCAACAATTCTTTCCGTGATGAGATCTTTCTGATCTTCCTTCATACCATCCTTGAATCTCAAGATTATTTCATTAATTTCATCTGGATTCGTTCCCGTTAGATGTTGTACTGCTTCTAATGGAAGATATAAAACCGTGAATCTCCTTGGTGAGGGTAAGAGATCATTCCAACTAGCACTGAGGAGCAGATATTCTGGGCTACCAGCAGTACCAATAACTTGCACATCAGTCGTTCCACGTTCGCTAATAACTTGGAGTGTCATGGGAATGGAGAAATCATAAAATCTCTTCAAGTGAACGTCAACAAGACCCTTCACTTGTGGATTACTAGGACTCCAACGATCTGAATCCGTAAAAAACCTTCCGTCAATGACTTTTAGAGAATTAACGGTAGGTATTCGACCTCCCGTGACATTATACCCAACGAGACGCACCTTGAGTAATGTAAAGACGCTGGGTGTCGTCAAATTAAGAGTCGCATCACGAACGTGCCTAAATTCACGGCTCGTGATGGCACCTGGAAATTCTTGTTCAACTTGATTGAGAACATCAATGACATCTTGTACTTTAAATGTCTCGTGTGTTGCCTGGTAGGCTTGAATCCATCGATCTGCTAGATGATAATCGCCATAAGCTAGATCATAGGTGTTACCAATGTTGTAATACCCAATTAACATCATGTTAAAGGTCCCTGCTCCCATCGCTAATAATATTACTAAGGCGAAAAACTGTAATTTCTCTTTTTTTATTTCACGCAGAGTCATTCTTAACATTGTCTTGCTAGATCGAAACATTCTTTATCCCCTCTATTTAACAACTCTTCCCTTACTCATCGTTACCATGATAATTCCTCTGGTTTTAGTGGTGTCTCATTGAGATGGTCCTCAACTACCTGGCCACTTCGCAGCTTGATGGTGCGATCTGCCATCTTGGCGATCTCGGTATTGTGCGTAACTAGAAGCACCGTGCGATGATCTTTCCTTGATATGGCATGCAACACGCTAAGTACTTGAATTCCAGTCTCATAGTCAAGACTTCCAGTTGGTTCATCACAGAGCAACACGCTAGGATCCTTGACAATCGCTCGTGCGATGGCTACACGTTGTTGTTGCCCACCAGACAGTTGTGAAGGGAACTTGTCGGTATGATCTTCTAATCCGACCTCTTGCAAGGCTCCTAGGGCTTTCTCTCTAATCTTTTTAGGATCGTGATCTCGCTTACTTGTCCCCTCAACTGGAAGACCAACCAATTCCAAGGCATATTCCACGTTTTCAAGCGCTGTAAGAGAAGATAACAAGTTAAAAAATTGAAACACGAAACCGACCTCGTATCTGCGGTAATTCGTAAGTTCTTTGTCATTCAACTGATGTATGGGTTGTTTTTTAACCAAAATTTCACCTTTAGTGGGATTATCTAATCCACCAACGAGATTCAATAGTGTCGTCTTTCCAGATCCTGAAGGTCCCAAGATTACGACAAACTGACCTTCAGTAATGCTTATTGTTACTCCGCGGAGCGCATGAACACTCACCTCGTACATCTGATATGTCTTCCACACTTCCTTCAATTCTATAATCGTTTTTTCCAATTAAATCACCGTTTTTCTTTTAGTCATTCAACTGAAAGCGAATGATCCCAATAACGGAATCATATCTCCATCAATCCCATAACTATTGTAATATTTAAAATTTTCGAATTTTTGAATCTTTGGGTGACAAGAGATACAAAAAATAAGTGCGATTCAAGTATGATTTTTGGCAAAATTTTCGGCACACTCGCTCAAATACAATATAAAGTGTAATAAGTCTTCATATTCATCTCTTATCTGCTTGACTTTGTCCAAAAGATTTCTAGCTTTTTCTTGTTCACGTTTCGTGGAGGCATGATGCGACAAGCGCTCCAATTCTGGGATGTGTTCGTTTAACAAGTTAAGCATCGGCCTGATTTCGATTTCAATGATCTCTAACATGTACTTCAATAAGATATCCCTAAATTTACCCTTGATCATGTAATAACGTCTTCGATCACCTTCTATCTTCACGGTATCAAACAGTCCCAATCCTGAAAGAGTCTTCATGGTCATTGAAACACTTGATTTAGAATATCGACTTACTTCAGTGAGATATTCGAGTGACACGGGTTCATCCTTATGCAAGAGCAGAGTGCCCAACAAAAGACCGACAAGCTCGCCGATACCTAAATTTTTTGTCAGCATTCCTATATGCTGGACAATATCTCGTTCAATATCACTAGATTTTCTTATTTTTGCATTGTTGTTTGGCATGTGAACGCACCCATCCGTCTATAGAAGGACTTGTTACCGCAAGTAATAAATGTTTATCCATTCAAAACTTTTGAATGATAGAGCCATCAAAATCACTTGACCATTTTGCCATCCAACTACCAAGTGATTTACCAAGAAAAAAAGCCGAACTCTACCGAAAGTTGCCAAAATCTCATCAAAATTGAGCAAATAATCGAAAGAGAAAGTAAAAACGGAAAAGAAAGTGGCCAAGGAGCCAAGTGATTAATAAATTCACACGTTAACGCAGCGTGAAAGCAATCGCTCCCATTTTTCGTCAACGTATTCTTGATATTGCTCAATGACATCTTTTCGATAGACAGGCTTGAAAAGATGCTTGAATCGCCCCTCAGCCTTTAATAATTCTTCAATGGGCTTTTTCAGGGATGGATTCTTGGCGATTCTTAAACTAGGCTGAGAAAGTATCCATTCATCCTTGTAAGCTTTATAGAGTGGAAAAACGCAAGTCTCTACAGCTAACTTGGCTAACTGGATCATTGAACCATCGCCAGTACGCCAACCTCGTGGACAAGCAGCATCAGCTAGCAAAAATGCTGGTCCATTAAAATCAAGTCCTTGACGCACCTTTGCCATGAAATCCTTTGGCCATGCCGGGGATGTAGTAAACACGGGGATGTCATGGGCCCACATGATTTGCACGATATCTTTTTCAAATTGTGGCTTTCCGGGGATTTCTTCACCACCTGGACTGGTCGTGGTTGTCGCACCAAAGGGAGTTGCACTCGAACGTTGAATGCCTGTATTCATGTACCCGCCGTTATTGTAGCAGATGTAAAGAAAGTCATGGCCACGTTCTATTGCACCAGAAAGTGATTGTAACCCAATATCAAAAGTTCCCCCATCTCCCCCAATGACAATGATATCTGGTTCTGCTTTCAGTAGTCCTTTTCTCTTGAGTGCCTTAAAAGCGGCCTCTGCACCAGATGCTGTAGCAGCTGCGTTTTCAAAAGCATTATGAAGCCAAGGCATTGTCCAAGAATTAAAAGGATAAATGGTACTGGCCACTTCAAGACAACCTGTTGCGTTGACGACAACTACAGGTCGATCTCCGAGTTGTCCAGCAATGGTCGCTTGTCGTGCGACAACACCAGCCCCGCATCCACGACACATCCTATGTCCAGAGGTGAGGCCAGATGGTATCGCTGCCGCTTGTACCAAGTTGATGCGGGGGGTCAATTGAATGAAGCTTGCCTGTTTATTAGTAGTTTCTGCCATCTCTTCATCCTCCTACTCCATTTTTTCTCTTCATTTTCACTCACGTAATCCTTGCCACTTGACTGTTGGTTTCGTTCCTTCTGCCACCTCTTTCTTGAGATCGCTGTACATCACTTCAAAATCACTTTCGAGGACATCTCTACCGCCAAGCCCAACGATTCTTCCAGATACATGCAAGGGAACTCCCTCTCGTGCAGTTGCTGCCAGAATATCAGCGTGGAGAATGCCTCCCACCGTGCCAAAAGTGACGGAACGATCCACCACTACCACTCCCTTGAGATGCTTAAGTTGGGAGATGATTTCATTAATTGGGAATGGGCGATAACATCGTATCTTTAGCTGACCAACTGGTTCGCCTTGACCTCTTAGTTTGTCAACCACAGCTCTTGCTGTTCCGGAAGTTGCACCCATCGTGACAAAAGCATATTTCGCATCATCCAAGCGATATGGCTCGACAAGATGATAATATCTTCCAGTCAAGTCACCGAACTCCTTAAAAACTTCTGGAATGACTCGAAGGGCATTTTCCATCGCCACTTGCTGTTGATACTTGAGTTCCATGTAATAATCGGGAAGGGCAAGAAGGGCCTGGGCGCCAGGATTTCCAGGTCTAAAGGTCCAAGAATGCGGTGTCCGATGTTCACCAATGAATTTCTTGATTTCTTCTTTAGTGAGTGTCGTCACGGGTTCTACAGCATGTGAAACGATAAAGCCTTCAATCCCGTACATCACAGGTAATTGAACATCTGGATGTTCAGCTACTTTAAAGGCCATGATCGTGTGGTCATAAGCTTCTTGAGCGTTTTCTCCAAACCACGAAATCCAGCCCGTATCACGACAGACGAGTTGATCAGTTAGTTCGCCGTGAATGTTGATGGGAGATGACAATGCTCGATTTGCCACTGCCATCACGATTGGCAAGCGATTTCCAGCAGCAATGAAGAGAATTTCATACATCAGGGTAATACCTTGACTGGAACTAGCCGTGAAAACCCTGGCACCAGTTGCTGAAGCCCCACCACAGGCGGACATG
>JAJRXH010000500.1 GCA_024276395.1 archaeon | reverse complement strand
CCGTGCTGGTCCACGAAGGTGAGAATGAGATACAATTTCTCCATCGCATTGCTCCAGGTGCGACAGACAAATCTTTTGGCATTCACGTGGCAAGGATTGCTGGTGTTCCTTTTCCAGTAATTGAAAGAGCTCAAGCCATACTCCAGGATCTTGAAAGTCAAGCATTAAAGATCGAGAAAAAAATGCAGGCAACGCGGAGGCAATTGACTCTCACGGAAATATTCAGTAGTGGTTCACGGGAACACCCGATTTCTTCTCGCTTGGCAAGACCTGGGATATCAAGAGAACAACTAAGAAAAACTTCGCCAAGGACGGTGATCCCTGCGAAGATTCGTGCGGCACTCAAGGAGATTCTTGAGCTAGATGTGAACACCATGACTCCAGTACAAGCACTTGTTCTCCTAAACACGATTCAAGAAAGATTAAAAGACTTAAAATCACTCATGGAGGAAGAAGATTCAAGGAAGCAAGAAAACTAACAAGTTCAATGATCTTTTAAGATTTAGAAGAAGCAGACAAGCCAGAGGACGATGAAAAAAATGAGAAGTACCAGAGGAAAACGAAAGATAAGAATGTTAGATGTTGAGACCGTCAGAAAAATCGCAGCTGGTGAAGTGATAGAAAGACCCGTAAATGTCGTCAAGGAGCTCGTCGAGAATAGCATGGATGCTGGAGCGACTGAAGTCATCGTGGAGCTAGAAAATGGCGGCAAGTCACTAATTCGAGTGAGTGACGATGGGATGGGAATGAGTGCTGATGACCTAGCACTTGCCTGGCAGCGTCATGCCACGAGCAAGATCACCTCCATCGATGATCTCGACACGCTCCATACCTTGGGTTTTCGTGGTGAGGCGCTTTACAGCATTGCGTCGGTGTCTCGCTTGCGCATCTTGAGTAGACCACATGGAGAAGAAATTGGCCACGAGTTGCGCGTTGAAGCAGCTCGCTCTCTCGGAATTCGCGAGATTGCCTGTCGCGAAGGGACCATTGTCGAGGTACGTGATCTTTTTTTCAACGTGCCAGTAAGAACAAAATTTCTTCGTGCCGACAGCATTGAGCTTGCCAAGATCCATGAATTCTTGCAGAATTTTTCACTAGGATATCCGGAAAAAAAATTCGTGCTTCGACATGATAACAAGTTATTGTTTTCATCGCCACGAGAAAAGGGATACAAGGAAGCAATTCTCAGAGTTCACGGAAAGAGATTTACAGAATCACTAATAGAGGCGAGAAGTGCTTCAGAACATTGGAAATTAGAAGCGTATCTCATGCTGCCACGCACGAGACGAAACAAGAAAAAATATCTCCTGACTTTTGTCAATGGACGACTAGTAAAAAGCGAGATCATTGATCGTGCCGTGAAAGAGGGGTTCAAGGAGTTCTTGGTGAGGGGTGACCAACCGGTTGCCATGCTTTTTCTCACGGCATCTCCTAGTCAATTCGACATCAACATTCACCCATCAAAAAAAGAAATAGCCTTCGTCAACCCCTCAGAAGTACACGATCTCATAAAAAGAACCATTGAAAAGAGACTACATGATGCACTAGTTCTAGATGAAGGCATGAATGTCCCTCGAGAAAGAAATGTTGACGAGTTTCTAAGCACTGTTAGAATGATCAAAGAGGAAGTTTCTTCTCGAGGCACCATTTCCAGTTCGGAGCAGAGTTCCAAGTGGGAAAGCATCATTCCGTCAAGGAGCAAGAACCATTCTGGTTCCATGCGTGGCAAGAATCAAGCACGCATCACGGAATCAACGACAAGCATTCGAGCATCGAGGCAATTACAACTTCCCGTCATTCCAGATGAGATGTTGCTGAGGATTCCATCACCATCAGGTTCAGCAAGGGATCAACCACAAGACCACGCGAGAATGATCTTGCGAGGCAAACTCATTCGGATCATTGGCCAACTTGCTTCGAGTTATCTCTTGCTGGAAGATGTAGAGACACACAACCTCATCATTGCTGATCAGCATGCGCTAGATGAAAGACGACGGTTAAAAATGCTAATGCACGAAGCACGAGATTTGACACTAAAACCACATCGATTACTTGCCCCCATTCGCTTGACCTTGCTCCCTAACGAAAAAGTAACCATCCTCAACACGCAGGACGTGTTAAAACAGGTCGGATTCCACGTGTTCTCCGCGAAAGATGAAGAAAATGACATTCTCGTGGAAGCTCTCCCCGATGTGATTGTGAATGAAAGGTTTTCTCATAATGATCTAATCGACATTCTTTTACAAGTAGCGACGAACATGAGCCAGAATCCAAAATCATCCTTGGTGACAGCACGTGAACGACTCTTGCGTGTCGCTGCTTGTCGTGGTGCCATCAAGTTTGGAAAGCAGTTATCATTGCCAGAAATAAAAGTTCTACTAGAGAGCATCGAAGATCTTCGCGTTCCCTTTATTTGCGCACACGGTCGACCTTCCCTTCTAGTACTACCCATAGAAAAACTACATTCCCTTTTCAGAAGAAAGGGATGAATTAATCGTTCTTCCGTCAACGGTGGTCATTTTTTCATGATCATGACCACTAATAACTCTAACTAAGACTCACGCGACATGAACGTGTTACGAGGTTGTTCTCGAAGCATTAAGCACCTTTCTTAGCCTCCAAGCTCAGCCCTTTTTCTAACCAAAGTTGAATGATCCTTGAAAGTAATCGATTATCTTCATCTAAACGATAAGGCAAGGAATGGAATTCCAGGATTTCCGGATCGAATGGAGATGAAGATTGAGCGCGGGAAGTACCACGAGGCTTCACGATGGAAATGACCACGCGACTGGGATCAACAGTAGTGGAATGACCAGTCATGACAAGTAGCCATCGTTCCATCTCGGTCATCCACCTGGCAATGCCTAAATCTTGAGAGAAAGGTAACGGATTCATGAGATGAGAACGCGTGCGCTTTTGAATCACGTGCCACAAGAATTTTTCAACTTGGGGGAATTGTCTGGTTAGAAGAAGAACAGTCGCCCCCGAAAGTGTACGCATTTCTTTAAAGAGGCAAAGAGCATGCTGATGGATCAATTCTTGTCGATAAAAACTGGATTGCACTTGCTGAATCCATTGTCTTTTTTTCAATTTCACGTGAGCAAGGCTCGGAAGTTCATCCACCACGAGGAGTACCTGAAGAGAACGAGGTTGTAGCTTTTCTTTCACGTCTTCATTTCGCATCACTCGACGTGGGGGAATGGAGGCAAGATAGAGTGAGAGGTCATCACAAGCTTCCAAGAAATTTCTCTGATTACCACCCCATTCAAAGAAGAACAAGCGACCTAATAAGTCTTGGAGTTCTGCACTGCTGGTCAATGAGCCTTG
>JAJRXH010000499.1 GCA_024276395.1 archaeon | reverse complement strand
GGTCGTCCACCAGCTGCTCCTCGAGATTACATTCCGTTACACCACGGGATAACTGAATAACTCTCTTACCATTTGCATGGCCTGATAATCTACTGTCTTAACTCGTAGTGTATCTTGGAATTCGCTCGTGAACTGATATCCGCACGATATTTTTTTAAATATCTGTTTCGTGTGTTCTCTTGAAAGCAGCAACCTTGGGGTTTCGTGATGATTCAAATTAATCAAAATCTTGAGAAAGTTGAATATGCTATTAGAGATTTGGTCGTGAAAGCACAAGAAGTTAGTAAGAGAGCATCACGTGACATTTTATACCTAAACATTGGAGATCCTAATCAATACGACTTCGATACGCCAGTTTTCTTTCGCGAACTTCTTGCCGAGGTAATAATGGAGGGTGAGCATGGACATTATAGTGGCTCTCAAGGACATCCGGAATTGTTGTCAGTTCTCTCAGAAAGAGAGAGGCTGTTATGGGGCCTAACAATCCCTCCAACTCACTTTGTGGTAACTACAGGTGTCTCTGAAGCAATTTTGTTCTTGTCCAATATCTTTGAACCAGGCACCAACGTGTTAATTCCAGGTCCAAGTTATCCTAGTTATACTGGGTATTTTACTCTCCGAGGAATTGAGGTTAGAGAATATCCATTACGTCCTCCTGGATGGCAGCCAGATGTCGATGCATTAGAGAAGATGATAGATGACAACACGCAAGCAATATTAATAATAAATCCTAATAATCCTACAGGCTGCATGTATGAAAATAAAAACGTGAAAGCGATTGGCGATCTAGCTGCGGAACATGAACTGTTGTTGATTTCTGATGAGATTTATGATTTTATAACTTATGATCGTTCAATGACTTCTACAGCTTCACTAGTTTCATCAGATACTCTAGTGTTGACTTTTAATGGTATTTCAAAGACTTTATTAGCAACTGGTTGGCGATTAGGTTGGCTTTATATGACTGATATTGAGCAATCCCCAACAGCGCAGAAAATTTGGGATGGCATTCAACGTCAAACTAGAATTAGGTTGTCTGCAAATACTCCCATTCAGGTTGCAACTGCACGGTTATTCCGAAGTGGAAAGTTTAAGGAACTCGTTGGTGAATTAGTCGCGAAATTGAGACCAAGAAGAGATTTGTTTTACAAGTTACTTGATGAGATTGAGGGAATAGATGCTGAACTTCCTCAAGGAGCGTTTTATATCTTTCCTCGGATCGAGTTGCCAGCTGGAATGACAGATAAAGAGTGGGTAATCAAGCTACTGGAAGAAGAACAAGTACTCGTAGTTCACGGAAGTGGATTTGGTGATTTCGGAAAAGGGCACTTTCGTGCGGTACTTTTACCTCCAGAACCAATTTTAGAAGAAACTGCAACAAGGATTCAAAGTTTCATGAAACGTCTCCATATGTGAGAAAACTTTTAAGAAAGGCCTTGCATTAATCTATTGATAGAGACTTGTTGGTTATTTGGGTTGATGAAAAATGAGCATAACAAGAATAAAGCACGTCACGAGAATAGAATTACATCCGACACCCGTGCAAAAAGTTATAGAGCCTCGATTAGCTGGTTTTTTTGCCAAGGCATATAAGTATGATGATCGAATTGGTGAGGACAAGATTGGGTTCTTGATATCTGGTGTTCGATTAATTTCAGCAGAATTACAAGATCAAATTCGTGTGCGGATGCGTCTGACTTGGTTTTCTCAAGAAAATGACGGTAGTTTTGAAATCGAAGAACATGTATCAGCCATATCGCAGCGAAGAAACAGCACCATCATCGTGTTTTCAGTAAAATATGACCAAGAAAAGGGAGTTTATGATGAAGTAACCGTTGTTCGTGGAAGACCAGAAATCGAGAATGATACCTTCGAAGGAAGATTGGTTACGATATCTTGGAAGGATGGAAAAGTAATAATTAAGCCAGTTGAATCTCCTCGCGGAATGGGATTGCTAAGTTGTGGTATAAAAAGGAAACAGAAGAACTTGATCATATCACCCGAAGGTGTTGACCTTCCTCTGTAATTAGGCAAAACAAAGGTCCATTGTTTTCTTATTTTGTTCCTATTTTGTTGATTCTTCCAGTAGGCTATAATAGTTTATATTTTAATCTTGTTGGACAGATGCGGTTCGTGTGTAGAGTTTATCCTAACGGCGCAACAAAACTATCCATCTCTTCGACTAGATTTTGATCGTCTGATTCAATGTAACATTCCTTGCACACGTAATAGGGGAAATTTTTGGCTCTTCCATCATAAGACAATGTAAAGGAGCCCTTCAGGTAAGTTCCACCGCAGTTTGAACATTTGAATTCCGTACCTTCATAATCTCCTTTTAAAATTCTCATTCCTCTAATTATTTTCCTAATATAGATCTTGTCTGCCATTTTTTTTAGTTTATGAGGGTCATATCGCATTTCTAAAAAGCTTAATTTTGATATTTTTGTTGATAGCACGTCTAATTCCAAACCCTTAAAGTATTCAAGAATTCCCTCAGGATTAGTGGATAATTTTGCCAAGTTAGGGGTGATTACACCATTGGTAAAAAACAGAAAGTGTGCGTCTTGTATTTCCGTGGTCAAAATGGCTTCTATGGCATTGATTACTTCTAAGTCACCTATTTGATGCGCAAGGATTTCATCACTGTAGTACACCCTTGCAAAGAAAATTCGTCGATTTGGGTCAAGCCCTACAATATCAATGGGTGTTTCTCCTTTGACAAACTTATCTAATGATTTAAAATCTGCCCTACTTCCGAGAGGAGTCGATGTTCTAGTAAAACTATCAGTAGCAATTCGATAGGAATTTCTTTTTAGCCAATCTTCAACCGTTTGTAGGAGATGTCTCTGTTGTTTTTCTTCTTCACTCATCCGTCGCCCGAACAAATTCCATCAACACCAAATAGTGCGTTTATCATGTAAAATAAATAAATAAGTATTTATATTGTTTGTCTTTTTGAAGCCTTCATTTAGTCATTTTTACAGGCTCGCTTTCTTTGTTGGTAATGAATTAGTATGAGAAGCTTTATGGAAATTTTCATTCAATATTTCTGAGAATTTATTTTAGACACGGCATATCATGTGAGAAGGTATGGATTGGGGGCATT
>JAJRXH010000498.1 GCA_024276395.1 archaeon | reverse complement strand
CTCCAACAAGGAGACATCAATTTCAGAAATCTTCATCATTTGATCTGCTGAGATTTTGCGAATGCCTCCAACCAGTGGAAGAATTAACTCATTTGCTTCTTGATATTTTGAATTCCAGACTTCCAGCAGCACTCCAAGGTTCTCATGGCGTTTTTCTGATTGGTTCTTCAAGGAATATCGAGTCACAATCATTTCTCCTCGGTCCGGTACCAATATTTCTCTAGTGATGATAACTCCTTCGCTCACATCGGACGTTCCCGTGCTTAGGATCTTCATTCCTTCCTTGACTCCATGCACATGGTGTTCTAGCTTTCTAGAATGAAGTTCAGAGCCCTCCACATCAAAGGGATAGCCTAAAATGAATGGTGCGCATCCTTGCTTGGAAATGCTGCGTTTCCTCGAGGCGAATAACGCTGAATTGAGGACAAGAGGTTCCACGTGAACAGTTAGTGATACATCTTTATTTACTAAGGTGATTTTTTCAGATGTCTCGTATTTGAGTGCTGTCTCATCTCCGAGGATGAGCTCGGGTATTTTTGCCTCGTGAAGATGTCCATGGTCATCAGCAGTCGAAACATTGATGGTAAGAAACATTGATGGTAATTTCCTCTATTGTTGCTTTTTCGATCACTTTCACTTCAATGGGAAGAGAGAGTATGGAATCTAACTCTGATAGTTGGACTTTTGTTTGTTCTTTTCCGATAACTATGTGATTGATTCCCTTGGCAGTAAATTGAATTGACATTGGTTTATCAATTCGGTTCACGAATTCCACATCAAGATAACTATGAGTTCTTGGCTTAAACGTGGGTAAATCTTGTAATGATCGGACTAGTACTGCCCTTTGAGGAATCACTCCAACAGTCAAGGGAAAAGTAAGTTTATCAATGCTTACTTGAACTTGGAATTCTGTTCTGGTATATTGGTAAGGGTTTTCTTTGAGATTTTGTTCAAGAGCAAGGGGTTTTACTCGTCCTTCGAACTTAATAATTTTTTTTCTCTCCCAACTCTAATTGAAGGACTATCTTTTCTTTTTTGTTGTCAAGTTCAATGAAGGAAGATATGGAAATGACGAGTTCTACATCCTTAGCAGAATCATCCAAGTTCTCAAGTTGGAGAGAAAAAATGCATTTTTCCATTCCGATATAACATTCTGAGTTTCTTGTTTGAAGCTTGCAAGTTAACTTGGTATCAGTTGAAAATAGTCCAAATCCACTGATTTTTCCAACGGCTCTATCAATCCACACGTCTAATCGTTCATCCCTTGTCTCAAAGTGATATAGGTAAATCCACATGTTTTCTTCAAATTCCTCGTCGGGAACTTGCGTGATTGTTGCCTTGAAGACATCATACCAACAATGTATAGATAGAGAAAAATGACTTGAATGCTGGAAATGTTAGTATGGCTGGAATGTAACTTTCCATTAACACGTCTGTGCCTGATCTCCACTTGAATCCTTGGCGTTTACACAATGGCATGGCCTTCAAGTTACCGCTCCACGTGTTCAAGAACAATTGAGTACATTGTCATTCAAGGGCAAACTGTAATGCCTTCAAGAGCAGTGCCTTGCCAAATCCTTGTCCTTGAAACGCTGGATCAACACCAAGAAGTGCAACGTACCACGTGTTGGGCCTAATGGTCGCACGACTACAAAAACACGCACCAATAAACTGAGTTGGATTTTCTGGAGAAACTGCAACAAAATGAGCTTCGAGGGTTTTCCCTTCAAACGATCGTGCTACGGTTTCAGCTGTATGAAGCATTCCACCACCGAACCCAGAAGGCCAACTATCAGGGTCATTAAACATGTTATAACAAGCAGCTAGGACTTGAAAATCTTCCTTTGTTGCCTGTAGTTGGCGAATGTAGCTGAATTGAGGCTGTGAAGGAAATTGTACTTCCATTGCGGTCTGAACCACTTTCTTATTGATGCATCTTGATTAAAAACTGTTCCATGATGGGAAATTGAAGGATGATTTAGGACCCTCATGAATCATAGAATCTTGTTGAACCCACGAGTGAGAAAATCAAGGGAAGCATGATTCATT
>JAJRXH010000497.1 GCA_024276395.1 archaeon | reverse complement strand
TGCCCGTGTCATAATAGCAACCGTCCCAACCTGTTCATAGGTTTTCATCCGAAATAATTCTCCGAATCCTGGCAACTCCTTTCGAAGAAACGGTCTTATTGCTTCAATCGTTACATCCCTAGGACTAATCCCTGTCCCCCCAGAGAAAATGATCCAGTGAATGGGAGGATTTTTCTGACCTAGTTTTTCCTCCATCACGATACTTAGCCTATCCACCTCATCTGGACAATATTCAATTGATAAGAGATTGGCCAAGAAATACTCTTGTGACACTAACAATTCGCGAATGATAGGAGAACTCTGATCACGATGCTTTCGTTCTGTTGCATTAAGACGTGAAAGCGAATCACTGACGATCATGACACTTACATTAACCCACTGCTCACCCCAGTGTTTCTGATGTTCTCTTTTTGGTGTCTTTTCATCAGAAACCATCATTCTCATCCACCATTTTCACGGCTGGAAGCAATTAAATTAGTCTCAAAAACGGTCATTGAGCTGAACCAAGCGGATATTTTATCTTCTCTACCACTCTAACCTCTTGAATTCGAGCTACTGGATATCGACCTGTCTCATCTTTTTCTTCTGGCTTAGTCATATCAAAAATGGCCATGAGTGCATTTAATACTCCCATCATTGCCTCTAGTTCAACGCCAGTCCGATCTATCGTTCGAACTTTCACGGTAACGGTAATGGAATTCGTTCCTATTTTAAAGTCAACGCTGGCTCCGTGAATGGCTATGGGATGTGAAAGAAAAATCAACTGTGGTGTCATTTTCATCCCATGATAAGCCGCATACCTAGCATTTTCCAAGATATCACCCTTCTTGGTGATAGACTTGGTCTTGATTTTCTGTATGGTCTCTTCTTTTAGAATGATGGTGCCTTCAGCTATTGCAATTCTCACCACAGGTGTTTTCTCCGTTATGTCAATCATCACCAACTACCCTCTTCTTAGTTTTTATTCTCCATTCCAATGCTCATTGTTCCAATACACGTAATTCACGAAAAACCAAGAAAAACATCACCTTAATGGCTCCTCATGAGTCCAATATCCGCAATAAAAATCCCACTTAACAAGTTTTATTGGTTAAATTTCTTTTCATTCCTTGATGAATAAGGATCTTGAATGTTCTTGATGAATTCACGAATCTCTTCAACATCTTCCCCCAATATGCGGGCAATTTCAATGATTCCATACATCAAAAACAACAATTGATCAAACCAACTGAATAAATCACCAGCATAAATCTGTAAGCGGTAATTAGCTCGGAACCACGCCGACATTCTCTGCGGTGAAAATTTTCTAGTCACTCTTAACTTCAATAACTCAAAACTTAGCTTTCTTGGAGGATGCTCACAATAAGGATTTTCCTTGCACTTACAGTCAAAAAATGCTTGCGACCATTTCACGAAGATTTCAATGACCCAAGGAGGAAGTTTTACATCTCGCGCTTTCACCTTGGCAGCTAAAACATCCAACGCTTGAGAATCAAAGAAACGATGCCCCATTTTCATCTTGTAAGTTTTTTCTAAAAAAGAATGAAGGCCTTCATCTAAATACACTTGCTCAAATGGCAACAAGTGTGTTGCTAACGTTAACATAGGAATGGAACGATTAACAATGGCCTCTTTGATTTCAGAAAATCTTGAAGGAGGAAGAAACGCCAATGAAACGGCACGACCCAATGGTGTTGGCACGATCTTGATGACTTTTTCACCGCTTGTAGCATCCATGGCTCGTACTAACTTGATAAGGCCATGAGAAGCCAATAGCATCAATATTTCCTTCATTGAAGGACAAATTCCTACCATACCCTTTAACAGTTTTTGATGAGTCGTTAAGGTTGAACGTTCTCTTAGTAATAATGAGTTTGCTAAAACTTGCTCAGCACAAGAATCCAAGGAATGATGCGGATCCACTGGTTGCGGCTTGGAATCTAACAACTCGATGGCTAATTCTAGCTCACTTTTGCCATCTATTTGGGTATCGGGTGATGCTAGGAGAACGATTTTCCCCCGCTCATGTTTTCCTAGTCTTCCTGCCCTCCCTAACATTTGATGAAATTCATTAATTGTCAAGCTTTTATTTCCCATCATCAAGGTCTCAAAAATGACTTGAGAAGCTGGGAAATCCACGCCTGCCCCCAAGGCATACGTGGCTATTACAGCAGCATGCTTACCAGTTTCGAAGCCTTTCTCAACAGAAACCCGTTTCGCGTAAGGAAGTCCTGCATGATAAACCACTGAATCCTGAATCCGTCTAGAGAGCAAGTGAGCCTTTCTTCTTGAATTAGTAAAAATGATAGTCTGGCCACGATATCCACTCTTGCTAATCACGTTTCTCTCTTGCTCAACTAATTCACGCATGTAGTGAACTTTATCCTCCTCTTCCCTGGTCAAAACCAAGTGCTCTTCCAAAGGAACTGGTCTCCAATTCAAGTGTACCAACTCAAAATTTTCACCTAGCCAGGTGGTTAATGCATTGGGATTACCAATAGTGGCACTAAGACCGATGACTTGTGCATCTGGGCTCCATACCCTAATTCTAGTGATTAATCCATCCAAAACTGGACCCCTTTCTGGATCTTCCAGAGTTTGTATTTCATCCACTATCAAGGTACCAACTTTACCCAATTCACGAGCATTTTTGCGTAAAATGACATCCAATCCTTCATAAGTTGCGATGATGATATCAGCATCGCTAATCGGAACGGATGCATCCTCAACACTACTTTCTAAAGGGTTACTCGATCCTTCAATGATTCTAGTTTTACCAACCTTTAGAGAAAATCTCAAAAAAGGATAACTTTTCTTAAATTCTCGATATTTCGTGTTAGCAAGAGCAACTAACGGAAAACAAAAAATAGCTTTCCCTTTTCCCATAAAATTATTGTTTATTGCAGCAATTTCTCCAATTAATGTTTTTCCAGCACTAGTACTGGCAACAATAAGCAGATTTTTACCTTCTAAAAGACCTTTCTTGATGGCCACTACCTGAACTGGCAAGAAATGAGTAATACCTCTCTTTTTCAATGATTGAAGTAACAAAGGTGCTAATTTATCTCCATAAGCATCAATGGGGTGAAGCTCCGTCGATTTTTCATCTACTTGAATTTCCTTCACTAAGGTTAACTCGTCAGTAACCCGAGTCGAATCAGATTTGAGATGGTCAAGAATCTTATCAACATCGTTCGTACGTTTCAAAAGCAAACTCATGTACTTGAGTACAGAAGATGATATTGAACCCACTCTACGTGATAACTCCAGTTTTAGCTCACTTAGGGCACATGATTGACAAATATGATGCATCTTGTTTTGGTAATAGTAAATCTCCTCCTTTTGGAGGATTGTCGTCCGAGAATGAATGGTGCATAATGAACATAATTTCACGTGGATGACATTTTTGACATTAAGATCCCGAAAATAAGAAGCTAAATCATCACGTTCGTCATCAGCGATTTCACTTGAAATGAACACGGCACGAGCGTTCTGAAAAAGTTTGGTAACCATACGATCATTTACAAGCTCCTCATTAATGATGGCCTTTAGTGGTCGATATAGTCGATTATTTTTCCAGTAAAAATACAGTTCACCAACATATAGAGGTTTTTGTTGCTTTGGAATGGTCAATGGAAAACATTCCACTTGATATACATCTTTCTTTCTCGATGGGCGCAAAAGCAAGAAACGACATTTTTCTGGTTTAAAAAAGACCAGTTCTTTCACCGCCCCTGAATATAACCACACGGACTGAAAAATTGGATTTTTGCTAACTTCATCTTAATGAGATTGATTTGACTGCCCTAATCTATAGACATCATAGAAGAACTTCAGTCCAGACAAAGCAATGAGAAAACCCACAATGTACAAGATAGCTTTTGGAAGAGTCTCTCCAGTTCCACCAAAACCAGCAATCAAGAGACCAACAACAACCATAATCGTGCCAATCAAGATTTTTTTATTTTTTTCATCCACGAGAGAAAACCTCCACGAGAAAAAATGCATCAAAAACAAATAAAAAAATGAAAAAAACAAGATGTTTGATAAAATAAACGTGAAAAAACCCACATCATTCAAATAACAAAATTATGGGTACGATTTACTCATTTGATTCCAAATTACTGCCATTTTTTCGAATAACTATCTCGATAGCAGACACGTTAGATACTCTGCCATCATTCGTCTCTATTTGTTCGGTGTCTGTTTTGATAGCCTCGATGGAAATGATATCCTTTAGGAAACGACGTTTCAAGATTTCTGCAACATCTACGGCACGACTGATTGCTCGTCCTCGGGCCTTTAATACAATTTTTTCAGCAGTTTGAAGCTGAGAAATGCAGGCTATCACGTAAGAGGCCACTGGCTTTGACCCAATGTAGATAACATTCTCTTCCTGCGTGGACATTGTTCCTATTCACCTTCCTTGTTTTATGGATTTACTGTAATCTAAGATTTTAGCAAACGACCGTATACATCACAAATAGAAAGATGTTGAAGGGTAAACGAAGCTCAATTTGGCGCTCATACTTAGTTCTTCTTGCGAATAGTTATTTCAATGGCGGAAACATTGGATACATTTCCTTCTCTAGTCTCGATTTGTTCAGTGGAAATTTGAATGTCTTCAATTTCGATCAAATCCTTCATGAACCTTCTTCTTAAGACTTCCGCCACATCCACTGCTCTGCTGATAGCTCGTCCTCTTGCTTTGAGGACAATTCGATCTGCTCCTTCGTTGAGCTGGGTCACACATGCTAACACATAGGAGTTGACGGGTTTATTTCCAATGAAAACCACATTTTCTTCGTTTGATGCCATTCGATACCACCTAGATTTTTAGGGCTCACAGTTATTTTGGTTTAAGGGTTGTTTTTTTTGTGAACAAATTTTGTTGTAGAGGTTTCATCCTTGTAATGAAGGAAATATTTTGCAAAAAATGCATTAAGACTTGAAAAAGTCTTCATGTTACCTACTTAAACACACATTTAAAATGTTTTGGATCGCGTTACTACTACTTATCTCCATCCAAGAAAAACTCGCTGCACTTAAAGAGACCCGCAACGCTGTAATCCATCGAGAATCATTTACTTCTCCTCGAAGATGTTAAAAGCTCTGGTTGTTATTGAAAAACTCTTTGTTAAAAGAAAGGGATAACTG
>JAJRXH010000496.1 GCA_024276395.1 archaeon | reverse complement strand
CTTTCGTGCCTTCTCATCGAGGTGGTAGGTCTCCACGAGGCGTTTTACCAGTGAATCTGGGATGATTTTCAGGAGGCGAACACGTGACTCGAAGCGTAACCATTTTCGGACTTTCCTTCCCCGCAAGAGCATTTTTGTCACCACTGACCGATCTGTTTCTTCATGATGTAAAAGTATCGGTCGTGTCCCCGCGATGCGGAAAGGAAGGAAAGTGGCGGACTTTTCGGCTCAGTACTCGCCAAAAAAGTGCCTTACAGTATTAAGGGCTATCCCTCCCCATGGAAGGAAGTCCTCACGAAACTGGGCATCTCGCTGTCTTCTTCGTCGATTGAACCTCCTCCTGCCAATGAAACGACCTCCCCATCCCTGGACGAAGACACGAGGTGGGGACTCACCACGGGACTAGAGATCTGGAGTTTCTTGGCAGGCACGACATTCTTGGGCGTGATGACCTCGCTGCTCGCGATCATTTCCCGGAAAAAGAGATGGAAGAACTCACGACCTTGACCTTGAAAGAGATGGAAACGCTCACGACCATCAAGTTTCATCCTTTTTTTTCCTTTCTTTATCTTCAGTTTTTTCAACAGCGTCATCTTGTCGGTGATGGGTAAGCGTCTTGCCTTGTCAACACGTCATCCGCGGGAAACTAGGGTTGCTTTCGCTTCGAGGATAAAAACAAGACCTCGTCGGATTACCCAAGGTCAAGGGTGATTTCTCTCTTTTTTATCTTCAGTTTTTCACGATCAACCCGGTTTTTTTGTCACGAGTGTTTCCCACGTCGTGATGTCGCATCATTCGTCAGTTGGCATCGCCTTCACGAGTCTCGAGGATAAAACACGAGCACTCGTGGGATTACCCGCGGTCAAGGGTAGTTTCTCTTTTAGTTCACTCGCGATGGGACGCCATGGGTCACGTACCTCTGGAATTCGTATGTCGTTTTTGTTTACGTGGTTTCTTCATCACGGTGAAATGATCTTGGTAATTGGGACTTTTGACATGATATCGTTAGGATGAATGTTTTCTCGTGATTTCTGTAATTTCCGAAGTGACCATGGTGAGCGGGTGACGTGCAAGGATGATTAAAAAGGAAGTTATCCTTAACATTTTGATTTGAGCGGAACGTGGATGGATATTTTCTCAAGAATTACCGCATGAAAGGATGCAATAGTATTATCGCTTACTTGGTAGTAGCATCCATCGTGAGCACGGGAACTGACCACCTCCGTTCATTCTTTTAGCAGATTTCCTATGAATGACGATTTTTACGTGAAATTCCAACATAAACGCGTGCCTGTCTTCCCCTATTTAAATCACTCAGTACATGTAATCTACCGTATATTTAAACCTCTATAGAGGGATCTATCATGATGCTAACGACTACCACTGGTTCAATTCTTGACTAAACATGTAGCAGATCAGACATCTTGTGGTTTTATGCCACGTGAGTTTTTTTCTGGAAAAAGAGACAAGTCATCATTAATAGAGAGGTTTATTATTGATGAATTAGTTTCAAAACTGCTTCAACTACATTAATTAAGTCCGAAATATTAGAAGAAAGAGGTCAAAGGTGGTGATTTATGGAAGGTCTTCTTGAAAGAATTAAAAGTTCCATGAACATTAGAGGAAATTATTCCATTTCACTCGTTAATAAGAATAAAATAGTGAGTCTCATCATAGTCGTTGTCCTCTTAGGAGCGACCATGTATAATCCAATCGTTTTTTCATTGTCGTTTCGAGAAAATCAGAGTGAAACCGTAGTGATTTTGATACCTACTGGCAAAGATCGGTCAATAATGACGGCAGTGGATGTTCTCACTGAAAATTTGGCCAATTTGGGTCAGTCATTTGTTGTAAAACGGTATCAAGATCCAGTAGGTTTTAAAAAGATCTTGAGAACAGTTCATTCGACTCAACCACTTTTTGTCATTGGCCATGGTTTTGAATACGGATTGAGGGTGAGCAATGATAATTTTATTCCTTGGAGGCAAGTTTACTCTTACCTAGGTCGATTTTCTGGTGTCATTGGTATTTTAGCTTGCCATGGGCTTCAACCAAGTCTCCGAGATGAATTCTTATCAGCATCATCGTCATTCATTGCATTTCCCGATCAAATAGATGCTCGAGCTGCATCTTCCATTGCCACCGCAATGTTGCTGTTATACAGCATTCAACACGATTTGCTAAGAATCTCACCCCTTATTGCAGCATCTTACATTACCCAGGCTGTGACATTTCAACAACATTTACAGTTTCCCCTAACTTATCCAGGCCCCTTAATTAAAGTAGGATCAAATCAGATAGAGATTTTCTTTACCAAATTTTTTGATGATGCACAGGCTGCCATAGCTCAAAAACGGTCAGACGTGCAATCTTTGGGTCAATTAGGCTTCCCAATAACTGAAACCCACATCAATGGTTATTATTCCGATGGCGAAGACCCAAGTGCCCCTGGGGGCGTTGCCGCATGGTTCCAGTCAATTAAAATGCGTCCGCCGCCAACAATTAGTGTTATGGGATGGTACGTTACAGATCGTGACCGGATTCACCCTGGAAGTGAAGTTGCTCCCGATGCCGATATTGGTGCGTTTATTACGTTAGGAATGGAAGAATATAGACAAGAATACCCGAGCGAGCAAAGTATAGTAGAGAGCTTGGTGCAGGGCGGAATGGACTACATCATCAACAATATTTGGAATCCGCTCGTGGATGCGTTCACGCAACTCTTGCAAGACATCACTTCTGATCCAGTCTTCATGGCCAAGCTTGTTGTCTTAGTCATCTTATTGGGATTAACCGTTGTGATTGCTAAAGTTGCTGGAGTTAATTTTTGGAATGCTCTTGGATGGGCAGCTGCTGGCTTAGGAGCAGCCTTGTTACTCTTCATCAGTGATCAGTTCCTTCAGCTGATCGGTGCACAGCCATCAGCGGCTAATTTGGAAGATCTTGAAGATTCAGATGGGGATGGATTGCTTAACTATCAGGAGAGCGAGATTGGTACCGATCCCCAAGATCCAGACAGCGATGACGATGGTCTTTCCGATGGTGAAGAATATGGAGCAACAACAGACCCTCTAATCGCGGATACAGATGGGGAT
>JAJRXH010000495.1 GCA_024276395.1 archaeon | reverse complement strand
GTCGTCGCATTTCTTCTCGGTCGCGTCGCATTTCTTCTCGGTCGCGTCGCATTTCTTCTCGGTCGCGTCGCATTTCTTCTCGGTCGCGTCGCATTTCCTCTCGGTCGCGTCGCATTTCTTCAATCAATTGTTGGATGTTATCGGCAAGCTGTTGTACAGAATGCTCCAAGCTCGTGACTCTCTCCTCAATGGTAGCCATTCTTGAACCCTCAAGTATGAAATGTGTTTACTTGTTTTAAAAAAGGTCGCATATTACTCTCTTAATGGAAGATGTTAAGGATAGGTTTGAAGATGAAAAATCGTTGTCATCATTCCTTGCTCTCATTTGAGAGTTATTCACTTCTCCTTGGAGTATTTAAAGGAACGAGTGGGTTTTTAAAAACATCTTTTAAATGACGGGGAGAACTGAATAACTCTCTCCTTCAGTTTCTTAAATAATGAACACTAGTTTCTTTAAATAAAAGAAAAGACTCATTTCATCAAACTGGAACTTGAAATCATAATCTTTAAAAATTAAACAGCATATGATATCATCTATTTATTTCATATCTGTGTATTTCTTGTGAAGCGTAAACTTTATTAATTCTCCCGTGTTGTCGGTTTACCGGTGATGGCATCCCTACTAAGTAACTCCTCGAAAGCTTACTCTCCTCTCCAACTCCAAAAAAACTAATGAGGGATGCCAATAGACCCATTATTTACCACACCTAGAGGTGTATTCGAAAAATGAACGTGAAATTCATCAAAAACATTCAAACAAAAAGTTTGACACCCTATGCCACACTTCTTCTGCTGATGCTATCAAGTCTAGCACTGGCAAGCCTATACACTTATACACCCCAAGAAAAAACTATCATCATTACCCCAGACACCACAACATTAGCGAGACCAACAACTCCAGAAATTTCTAAAGTTGCACAGCAAGTCAATGACCTCCTCTCAAAGCCAATGCTCGAGCGAATCAATCAACCTTTGAAGGACTATTATCTCAATGGCAAGATACCTGCTTATGCCAAGACCTATAATGGAAAACTTGGCGTATTCATTTACACGGCATCTAACGTGGCTCTCGAAGACCTATTACCCTACATGACCCCAATGTGGATGTCCAAGCTGGGCCCCGTGACGATGTTCACTGGTACCATTGACAGCCCTGAAGATGTCGCTAACCTCTTTCAAGTCCCTGGTGTCATTGCAATGGGAGCTGACTTCTACCTAAGAGAGTCAGATGCTCAAAGAAATCAAATTTTAAGCAGCATGAATCCTGAAGATGCCATCATGAAAGAAGTTCAAATGAAAAAGGAACTATTCAGTTCCTCAAGTGAAGAACTCTTAGTCAATGAAGCACTCCCACAATTAGATAAAGCTCCCACAATTGGTACGGATCAATATTTTGCCAGATATCAGGTTGGTGTGGGCCCCTATGAATCAACCTATAATGGAACTGGGGTCACCATTGGAATCGTAGATACTGGAACAGACTTCGGAAATCCAGATCTTGCTGATGCACTCGCACTCGACAGAGGATATCCTTTAACGCTCGATCCTGGAGGTGGTGGAATCGGTCTCACTGGATTCACCCTCAACGCCAGTGGATACCTCCATGAAAACTCATCCGAAGATTTCAATGTTTGGTCTTATCCCTTCGGTGCTTTGCCATTCGTTGATTTCTGGATTCCATTCTTAGACTTGCCATTCCCCGGTATAAACACCCCAGTATACTGGCCCTTCAGCACCGACAAGTGGCCATTCCCACCAATTCCAGATCATTATGAACTTCCAACAACCGTCACCTCCAAATCTGGTGAAATCCGATTCGGTGTTCTCTTTGAAGATGTTCCACTCTCATCCAGCATTACCTCTTGGCAATTCTTCTACTTCATCTTGATTGACTCAACTACACCTGGTGTCTATGACACATTATTCATTGACTTCGACACCTCAGCGGCCATCAACTGGTACATCTACAAGACCTTCTACAATGAACCCTTCCAACCAGATATTAATCTCATCCCAGAACCCGACTTCTCATTCGCAGATGAACAACCATACACGTGGAGCCCAAGCAATGACCCAAACAGCTTCATCTTGGCCAAGGATTTCGATGGTGATGGTCTCTATGACATCTCTGCTGGTAGCCTTTCCGTGGTGTTCGACCCAGCCAATGTCACTGGTAAGTTCGTCATTGAAGGAATTGATCCAAATGGTACCGCTATCGGTGTTTATCACGATGCTGATGGACACGGAACGTGGACCGCCGCTGCTGCAGGTTCACGTGGAAACAGCAACTATGATCTACCCATACCCCTATCTGGTACCGCTATCGGTGCTGAAATAGCTGCAGCCCGATTCTTCACGAATTTCGACTTGTTCTCCAGCTTTCTGTATCTTGCTGGATTCAACTTCTCCCTACAAGAAGTTCAGCAGGGCAATGATACCATCCTTGTCGGTTCTTGGGATTTTGATGCTAATAAAGAACGAGCCGAGATCATCTCCAACAGTTGGGGGCACAACACGCTCGCTGCCTATAACCGACTCACTGGATTCGACTTCGACGGATTCTTCATCGACCTCTTGACCTTACCTCAAGTGGCAGATCCCAATTATGACGGAACGCTTTTCGTCTTCTCTCAAGGAAATGATGGCAATGGTTATGGCAATGCTCCTGGTCCAGGTGGTGCATTAGCACTGCACGTGGGTGCCAGCACAGAACAAAGCTACCGCTACTTCTTCAGTGCATATGGCCCAACCAGCAATGGACACTTGGTAGACTTCTCAAGTGGTGGACCATTTGATACTGGACTTTCCACTCCAGATGTACTGGCTCCCGGTGCCTTCGGTTATTCTCCCTCTCCATTATGGATGCAACCCTATGCCAATGCTAGCGGCCTCTACTACCCCAGCGGACTCAATGCCTATTATCTATGGGGTGGCACAAGCCTATCAGCCCCACTAGCTGCTGGTGTAGCTGCCATTGCTTGGCAAGCTCTCACGGACCTTGGATTCAGCTTCTCTCCATTAGATGTAAAGACTCTCATCATTAACACGGCGTGGAACAGAGGACTCACGCCCTCATTACAAGGAGCTGGAATCATTGATGCCAAGGCATTAGTCGACACGATCCTTGATCTAGCCGGATCCGCTACCGACACGACCGATAGGTTCTTTGCTAGCACGTATGAAACATACCTCAATGTCTTCGCCAACACCTACTACTTGAGAGATTTGCTGTTCGGTAATGGAAGTGACCTCTACATCGCCGTTACTGGCACTGGAAAACTCACGGAAACCTACCCAACCAACCTAGACAATGACCTCAGTAACCAAACCTCAATGATAAACTATCCTGACGGAAGACTTTATGCAGGTTATCTCGAACCAGGTCAAAGCTACACGACGCAAGTAAGTGTCAACGGAGAGGTAACTGGTATCACCGCTTCTTCGATGTATCTTCAAGTGTCAAATCACATCACGAAGGATGTAAACGTAACAGACGTCTACTTCCATAATTCTAGCAAAAATTCATTAGGCTTCGGATTCGATGATTACTACACGTTCTTTAACTTGACAGCCATTCTCACAACAGCTGAATACAATGCTTTCATGAGTGCTGATGCCGCATTAATTGGAATCGTTGATCAAACAGGCACGATTATCCCATGGCTACGTGTATTTGACTGGAACGATGTCACAGGCGACGGAATGATCCAGTACTATGGTGATCTCTTACCCAATGGATCTTATTCTAAAGTTGGTGAAGTTGGATTCGTCAATCAAATGTCTGGTGATCCTAGTGGATCTGGTGACCATGCTTTCGTGTTCGTCAGCAATCCTTCCGCTGCATTTAGCTACACACCAATCGTTTACTTAGTCGATGGAGCCGACTTGCTAGAGAACGAAAACTTGACGATCGTCATCGAAACCCTCGACTATATGGATTGGAGCAGCATCGTCAACGTGGTACAAGATTCCAACAATGGCACGCTTGCTGTTTTCAATGTAACCTTCAATGCACCAATGTATGGAGGTTACTATGAAGGTTACCTCAATTTCTCCAATGCTGCTGGTAACTTCACGACCTACATGCCGGTGTCATTTGCAGTAATGCCCACTGTCGATCAAAAGGACAGTCCAATAATGCTCGCCAATACATCCGCTGAAGCTGCTGGTGCGCCGCTATTCCGTCACAGTCAGATGTGGGTAGATGGAGAAGCTGGATCACGAATTTCATTCCCGATTTACGTAAACAACACTGACGTCGGAGGAGTCCTTCATGTAAAGATGGATATCGACGATCCTTACGATCTCTACGAAGTGGGTCTCACCTCTGGAATCAGTGGTTACATCTATTATACAATGATTGGCACCACAACTGCTGACGGTAAGACACTTCATTGGTTCATCAGCGATATTACTAGCTCAGAAAAGCCTTACTTCATCTACGTGAAGGCACTCGTCCTCAATGGCGGTTGGGGATCATTTAACCTCTCTGTCACTTTGAGCGACCCAGTACCTAGCTCCCAAGACATTGCTATCGACTTCGAAACTGGTAACTTCGAGCACGTGCTCAAAGATCCAAATGCTATCCTCAGAGCTAACTACACAGCGACTGCTGTCACAAACAGAGGATTCAACATTCTAGGATTTGATTTCGTCATCAAGGCGCCCAACCCACCAAAAACAATAACGGGTCAATTCCCACCAGGTAGCAGTGGTGACGGTTTCAACATTGATTACTGGTTCTCCTATGATTTCGTTGCCGGACAAGTTGTAACGCTTGAAGCAGGTTTCGACCCACTAGGCGGCGATCTAGACCTCTGTGTCTATGCTCCGTCTTCTGGAGTAAACCCAAATACCTACCCAATCGGTTCAACACCACCACCTGACCTCCTTGGCTATGGAATGGCCACAGGTGCCATGCCAGAAAGTGGATTCTTCGTGGCTCCAGAAACTGGAACTTACTGGTTTGCCCTAGTAAACTATGAATCACCCTCACCAGATGCCACTTGGTGGGTAAAGATCGTCGTTGCTAGTGAATTGAAGTACTCTGACAATGGACCAGAAGACCTTGACCCAGCAGCCGGTGTGATCAAGATCAGTGCACGTGACAATGGCATCTCAGACGGTCTCATCATCATGGAAGGACATCTATATGTCGACTACGCCACCGAAAGTGAACCCTATCTAATGGGTCAGGACACCGTTACCCTAGACTGGCAATTACCACCAGTATTCAGCAATGTGGTAGCAACCTTCGGTACAGAGACCTTTAACCGCCCCGCTGTCGTGCAGGCCACTGAAGCTCACAATGTCACTATCGAATACACGATGACTGAACCCAACAATGATACCATCGAATTCCAGCTAGTACTCGACTCATTCGTACCCAAGGGAGGTAATGTACCCGCCATCATTGGCGAAGAACTTCTCGCAGCGACCATAAGCAATGGTAGCATAGTCTCCTATGAGATCGACACCAGCAAATTACTCGCTGACTACGGAAGCGGCCTGTTCTACCTCCTTGCCACGGCCATTGACAAAGGTATCGGTGAAAGCGGAGAATCCTCAGTATATGGTTGGGTTCTCGATCTCAGTCCTGTTCCACCACCACCTCCTGTGACCACGACCACCACGACCACCACGACCACCACGACCACTGAAGCTGGAGGAGGTCCAGTCCCAGGATTCGAAGTTCTCACAATCTTAGCTGCTCTCACGATTGTAGTGCCAGTCATCCTCGTCAAGAGAAGAAGAAAATAAGGAATATGATATGAATAAAATAACAAGGGGAATTTTCTTTCTCCTTTTTTCAACTCTTTTTTTCGTTTTTTTGATTGTTTCCAAAAAAAACATGTAGATTGTTTCTTTTCTGGTCTTTTAATGCAGTTCCTCGACAATCATGTAAACAGACTTTTCTGAAAAGTTGGTCTGAGGGAGAGGACGTATTTTCCCCATATTGACGTTGAGCGCTTCCATTCTTCTCTGATGCTTGAATATCTTGTTAAAAATCCGGAGAATGACTTCAGGTGATTGGTTGACGACCGTCTCCCCATTAGTTAGGGTCTAGGTATAAAATAATAATCACAGTATCAAGTCGCAATGTTCATGCTGAATTCTTGATAATTTATTTCACATAAGAAAAAATAACTTCATTCTTCATTCAAAAATAAACAGCATCCAGATGTAGCTCTTCCAGTGTGGACCCAACAGACTAACATAGGCCTCATACCAAAAATAAGGAAAAAGTAGACCAGACAATAATAGTCATAGTCCTGTCATTTATCCACAAGAGAAATCACCCGTGACCACGGGTAATCCCACGAGACCTCGTGTGTTATCCTCGCATCACGGGGAGAGGTCCTCACGAAGCGATTAACGTGATGACACGACCTTGAACCCGCGCGTGACAGAAACATCGGGCTGATCAGAAAAACTGAAGATAAAAAAGAAGAAACATGAAATGAGGAAAAAACTCTTGACTGTGGCTAATCCAAGAGAGCTGCGTTTTTATCCTTGAATATAGCGGGAAGCTCTTTTTCTCACTGCTAACGAGATCCTAATGCTTGAAATCATCACATCACCGACGTGATGATATGATCAGTAGAACTGAAGACGAAACTTTCGTTTTTTATTTTTCTTTCAAATTTTCTTTCAAAATGACCTCTTCCAGAGATCTTTCATCTTCAACAGGAAAAGTATCAATGTTGTAGCAACTAATCCCACAATGAACCAGTCAATCGTTGAACCTAGAAAAACAAATCCACCGATTTCAATCATTCCTGTGGTACTGGTAAGGACTGACACATTTCTCGAATTAGCAGCAGACACCAAGTGAATGAGAAAACTAACCCGTTTTTCAACATTTTTTTCTTTAAGGTATAAAATGAGCGTTATTTCGTGTGAGCCAAGGTCCAAGAAGACCTGTTCTTGAGTAGGACGAACAAGACTAATTGAACGATTCGCAAGAATAGTCACATCATCCACCATCATGGTAATTAAACCATTTTTCAGATTTGGAACATAAGAATTCCATTCTACCGTGACATTATAACCCAAAAGATTCTCGTCACCACCAGTTAATGTTACCGCTCCGTCACCTTCTTTTGACTCCACCTTGATAGTTTCGTTGACATAAGGACGGATCACCGTGAGGCCCACATAGGAATCATTGTAAAAACCTGGGAGCAACCACTTTATCACGTTCCTAATAAGCATCGCCGTGAAGGATGTTGGATAACTATAGGTGGAAGAATTCAAAAAGAAAGTACCTTCTGGAAACATCACCACTCGGTTGTCAAGGCTCTCAATAGACCGCAATGATAAAATGAAATCAAGCACCTGAAAGTCTGGTGATTGTGATGAATTAGAAGGAGATGTAAGATAAACAGAATGTTCAACAGTGAAACCGAAAGAGAAAGGAATTAAGTGTTGTAAGGTCCCCGCCAAGTAACCATCAAGCGAAACTACAGGCAAATGTTCACTTGATGACATCCGATAAAGTTGATGAAATGCCAATCGTGGATTTGCTCTTTCCCATTGGGCACTACTCAGTCCCACGGACAATGGATGGCTCGCAAGCCTGGGAACTCGTGAAACAGACCCTCTCGAAACATTCATGTCCACTAATTCGACGGATAATGGTTCTAAAAACACAGCAAATGATGTTGTCAACTGGGTTAGAAGACCATCCTCCGCCTGAGGAGGACCAATGACCATTAAGCCTCCACGCCGAAGACCCCATACAAGTAAGGTATCAATCATCCACCAATCTGGCGTCACCTCCACGTAAGGTACGATGACCAAACCTGCTCCAGCCAAGGAATATCTATCAAGCAATTCATCAGAAGTCACTTCCGTGTACCCAGAGAAAGGAAAAGAGTTAATGAGAAAATCAACGAATGGTCGAAAGGGCCCATTTCCAATAACAGCTGGATTTTGACGAGCTCGTGAATCGACGAGAAGAGATGCTCCGGTAGACTTGAAAAACCGAACTACCTTGGCAACATTACCAGCAGCGTCACGTGCGATCACTTGAAGTTCATGTTGTCCTAGCTTTCCCCAATCTGTCACTTGGATCGAACCATTACTACCTCCAGCAAGAGGCCAGCCATCAAGAATGACATCCACAAAGAAGTAGGAATGAGCATCTACTACGCTCCATGCGACCAATGCAGAACTACCACTTGACAAGACCGTATTGTTCTCTGGAAGCACGGCATTAATGAATGGTGATGATAAATCCGCGATGAAGGTAACATTTTCCCGATAATGCACTCCATTCGAATCTACAACGTGCAAGAACAAAGAATGCTGTCCTTCTGATGAATGAATGATCTGAATGACATCATCTGTCGGAACATCTTCAAGAATCAAAGTGCCATCTAAATACAAGTAAAATTGAGCCACGGTAATGGATGAATTAGTTTTTCCCTTCCACGACCAATCACTCCGTATTTCTTTAAGATGCAAGGAGCCGTTAAGTGGAAATAATGCAAAAGACTTTAGGTGCAAGGGAATGATCCGCAATGAATAAAAGTCTCCTTTCCAAGAAGGTAAATTCCAAGTAAAAGAACTACCCGCTACTGAGAGTCCTTTAGGGATTCGTCCCAAGTTCATCCCCATCACTATACCAACATCATGACTAAAATCAAAATCACGGTATGTCACGTCAATGGTTCCATCACTCTGAAGAATGACTTGCACGTCTCCAAAATTAACGTTTCCAAGATAGTGTCCCATTTGCAAGAACTGAACGACAGTAAAATTATTAGTCACCTCATAACGGATTTGCATACTAGGATTGCCAGGGGGAGATAAGTCCGTCCAAGCAAAAGCCAGAACATCCTGATGTGAATAATCATTCAGGGGAAAAGGCCGCGAATAATAATCTACCACGGGATCTCTAAAAGAAAGGAGTCCATTGCTTCCAACCCATATTTTATCAGTAACCACGTCGTAAAAGCTAAAGTTAAACGGAAGGGAAATGCTCACTGAATCGTCATCTTCAAGAGAAAGCCTTTGAGAATTAGAATCATCCAATGAAACCCATTCATCTACCGTTGAAGTAATCAATTGATATTGAGGGAGAACTGCCACGTGAAATGCGATTTCATCGCGTGGTAAAACATTCAAGAAGGGAACTTGCCGGCCATTATCATCAATCACCACGACTTTCAGCTCGTGAAACCCCTTGGAAACTGTTAAAGGTATCTTCCATTCAAAAGAGGTCT
>JAJRXH010000494.1 GCA_024276395.1 archaeon | reverse complement strand
TACGAAATTAATGTTGTCAAAGATCTCAAAGCCTTTAAACCTCGAATCTCGTGCCAATTGGCGGAAAGGTGCGACAAGATCTGTAATTTCATATTCAATCACGTCACCAGTCTTGATGGTAATGGTCCCAGCGGCGGGTATCACCATTGAAATGCTGACCAGCCACAGACTCATGAACAATGATAACGTGAACAAGGCACGTGATGGATTTTCGTTAAGCATCCTCACCAACACTTGAA
Organism: archaeon; assembly: GCA_024276395.1. Lineage (GTDB taxonomy): Archaea > Asgardarchaeota > Heimdallarchaeia > Hodarchaeales > S146-22 > JAJRXH01. Next base: position 5,725 of record JAJRXH010000494.1, on the reverse strand, counting down.
CTTGTTACGTGTTCATTACTAACCATTTTTCTCCAATTGATATACTTATCTAATGGGGCATGTTTCAACCGTCAAGAAAATGCGGCATCACGTGCATCTGACTATTTGAAATTCTAAAATAACCACTTCTCATAGAACTGTGAAACATACTCTGGTGTATCAAGCATTCAATCCAGCTTTCAATTCCCGAATATTCTTCTCCACTAGGACAATTATAGACGATAAAAATCATGCCAGAAATACCAGATGTCTTGAAAGAAGTGATGGAAGTGAAAATATTCAGATCGTGATATCGAGAAACGCTTTTTAATTCATGCCACGGCAAAGGGATACAGAAGAATTAAGGTCATTTCAATGCATCAACTGGATGGTCAAATCTTGTTAGACACGTTATCGCGAGTTTTTTCCATTGATATTGAGGTAGAAGCGGAGGAAATCATTAAATACATGGTTGAACTTTCGGAATATCGTGCTCGGTTGGCCACCCTTTATGATTACAAGGGGCTTCCTCTTCTTAGGGCGGCACGAAAAGCGGTTGAAGAATATATCGTGGTTACTTCAACACTAAAAATTGAAAAGAATTTCTTCAACCCGATATGGTTCACCTTGGAACAATACAAGACTGAATGTGCCTACTTGTTTTTTGAAAAAGACGTACAAGGAGATTTAGCAGAGTTCTTGTATCCACACGTGCAAGTGGGAGATTTCATCACGCTCATCATTCTAGAACTAGCTTCAGCAGATCATGCCTCTGGAATCACGGAACCTGCCATTATCATCAAGGATTCCGTGGACGTGCCCTATCGCTACATCATTCCTAAATTTGAGAGCATGAAAAAGCATGAACCAGTAATCACCAGCATTTTAGATGAAGAGATATCTCTCAAGGAATGGACATCACGGATCAAAAATAATTTTATCAAACTTGCGAAAGGTAGGTCATGATGATGAATTCTGAAAATAATATTGGAAATAGCAGCGGAGAAGATGTTCGACTTCTCAAGTGCACGCTCGGCGGCGATGGAGGCGTGGGAAAGACTTCAATTCGCAGGCAATACCTCGGTGAAGGATTCACGGGCCAGTACCTGCAGACATTAGGTGCAGATTTTGCCTTGAAGGAAACAAAAATTGATAACATCACGTTAAGATGGCAAATATGGGATTTAGCTGGACAACAAGCCTTCCATGAGGTCCGAAAAGCTTATTATAGGGGATGCCTAGGAGCCCTCGTCGTGTACTCCGTGGTAGAACGAGAAACCTTCGATTCCGTGAGAAAATGGGTGGAAGATATCTGGACCCACTCTGGCTACAAGAAAAAGATTCCAATCATTCTCATTGGCAATAAAATTGACCTGAGAAATACCGATGATGCATCCAAGGTAGTTCTTCCCGAAGAAGGAAAGCGTCTCGCTGAAGAACTCGGAATTGGATTCATCGAGACCAGTGCCAAGACTGGAGAGCGAATCGAAGAAGCTTTTGAAATGTTGGGACGGATGATCCTAGATTTCACCAGTGAATTGATAAAAGAACAGCAATGAGCGTTCTCTTTTTTCACGTGCGGAATTCCCGTTCCTTTTAGCTAAGCATTATATAGCAGTTAATTCGATGGCTACATAAGAGCAGTGGGCAATGTAGGACAAAACAGGTGTTATCGATGTTGACGGGGATGCAAGATTCAGGATATGATCGTGGAAGTCTTTTTTCTCCCCAAGGTCGACTATTTCAAGTTGAATATGCAAGCCAAGCGGTTGCACGTGGAAGCACGGCACTTGCCTTGAAAACCAAGGAAAGCGTCATCATGCTCGCTGAAAGGAGGTTAAGAACACGATTAATTGATCCAAGTTCAATAAAAAAAATATTCGTCATCGATGATCACGTGGGAGTGGTAGCTGCTGGAATTTCAGCTGATGCACGAGTTTTAATCGAACATGCTCGTCAACTCAGTCAGATTTTCCGTCTCACTTATGGAGATCGCTGTTCTGTTGAGTATATTGTCAGAAGACTGGCCAACATCAAGCAGAGTTACACGCAATATTCAGGCGTGAGACCATTTGGCGTCAGCCTTCTCATTATTGGAATCGATGATGGTGGACTTAGGATCTACAATACCGAGCCTTCAGGTGCGTATTGGGGTTATCATGCAGTTGCGATCGGTAATGGCGCAAACAACGTGAATCGCTTCCTTGAACAACATTATCAAGAACACCTTTCTCATGAAAAAGGCATCCGACTAGGTCTTGAGGCAATGGCAAGAGTAATGAGTGTTGAAGAAGAATCAGCGACACGCGCCGAATCCAGTCTGAAATTCATTCAAGCCTGTTACATCCATCAAGATGACCAAAAAATCACCTTCATATCGGAAGAAGAACTGAATGAGATTTGGAAGAATGTCGAACCACCACTCATAGATGGTAGCTAAAATCATCAGCGATTCTATTTCTGTTGGCATGCGTAATCTTAAAAACTCTCTCCAAGATAGGGACAACTGAGATAAAGTTAACACCTTTCTGCTTAACTCACGTGCAATTGAACGAAACCAAAACATGTTCAGAGGCGATGAGACATGCTACGCGATTCGAGAAGACCCGATTTTTCTGGCAAAACGTTAGTACGATATAAATCACATGGCCTCCGGTTCGAAATCGTCGTTGATCCGGATGTTGCCATAAAAGTCAAGCGCGGTGAACTAGAACTCAATGAAGAGACCCTCAATGAGTTACTCGAAATCGATGAGGTGTTCTTGAATGCATCTCGCGGGGAAAAAGCCGCAGAAAGTGACCTAGAACTAGCGTTTGAGACGACAGATCTCTTGAAAATCGCCAAGAAGATGATAAAAGAAGGAGAATTACTACTCACAGCCGAACAAAGGCGAGAAATGATTGAAGCCAAAAAGAAGCGAATCATTGAGTACATCGCTAGGAACTCCATGGATCCCAAAACACGACGTCCTCATACCCCAGCACGAATTGAAAGTGCCATGGAAGAAGCACGAGTACAAGTTGACCTAAATCGTCCTGTTGAAGAACAAGCAAAAGAAATCGTCAAGCAAATTCGTCAAGTTCTCCCCATTGTCATGGAACGAGTGAGAATGGCCGTAAAAATTCCAGCGGAATTTACTGGCAAGGCCTATGGAGAGGTTAAAAGATTCGCTGATATTGAAAAAGAGGCTTGGAAAAACGGAGACTGGTACGTCCAAGTCACACTCGCTGCCGGTCTAGCAGCACAATTCATGGACCATATCGGTTCTCTAACAAAAGGAATGGCTGAATTCAAGATCATCGAGCACATTGATCTGTAAAAAACATATAAATATTCGCCGTGTATTTATACTCATGAAAAATTGACCTTGATCACGAGACTTGCTGAATCACCAAACGGGGGCACTAACGCATTGAACATATTCGTAACACATCACCAAGTTGTCATCCCTGGAGATCCCCTCGCAGCAGGCGGATCCGTGAAAATTATCGGAAAAGAAGGCATACAAAAAGTTGTTGAAGATGGCAAGACGGTATACGTTGCCACGAGAATTGGATTGATTAATCTCACGGAAGATGGTAAACTCTCACTCGTACCATTGGAAGGATGCTACCTTCCAAAGGAAGGAGATGACATCATCGGCAAGATTGTCAATGTGGGCCTCACAACTTGGACAGTAGACATACGAGGTCCTTATTTCGCCATCTTGCCTCTAAATAATTACTCGGAGACACCACCTGACCCTTTAAGAGAACCAATTACCAATTACTTGAATATTGGAGATCTCATCCTAGCCCGGGTACAAACTTATGACCGTACCCGTGATCCCATTCTCTCGATGATTGGCGAAAATTACATGAAACTTGACAAGGGACGACTCATTGAGATTGATCCCGTGAAAGTTCCTCGAGTCATCGGGAAAAAAGGCAGCATGATCGCTATGCTAAAAGAAGAAACAGCAAGCAACATCATTGTGGGCAAGAACGGCCGAATCGTGATCCTCGCCCCTACCTTGGATCTTGAAATCATCCTGATTGAAGCCCTTCAGAAAATAGTAAAGGAAGCGCACGTGAGCGGCCTGACTGACCGTGTAAAGGAATTCCTACAACACAAGAAAAAAGAGCTAGGAATAGACACTGCAAGTCTTAAGGCGCCTGTTCTTACCAAAAAGAAAGTTCCTCGTCGTTCTTCACGACAACGAAGTGGAGACTCTCGAGGAGAACGACGACGGGGAACTGGACATCGCCGTGATTATCAAGGTGGTGGAAGAAGAGATTCAAGAAGACAAAGTCATTCCCAATCGAGAAAATCAAGTTCTCGCCAGGGAGGAACGCGATCCCGTAATAGGACCTCTTCAACAAAACAGAGAAGACCTGAGAAGTGATGATGGGGACGAACACGAAAGACTCTTCTTGCTCTCTATAATTTTCTTGGAAAACACGTGCTTGATGTTGTTGATGGGTGAATCAAGTTCGTCAAGTCAACAATTAAACGGAATAATAAGGTAACTCGTCATGATAAAACAAAAAGAGGCGTGATGAATATGAGCATGGACATTGATGAAGATCCCATTCTCGAAGAAGCAGAAGAAAATGGAATGACAGAAAACATGGAACAACAACGCTCGCAAATTGACGTGGAAGATCACATCCCTACTTCCCAAAAGGAAAGTGTACCGCTTGTTAATGAAGAAGGAATTAGACTAGATGGAAGAAAAGTTGATGAACTCCGCGAACCCATCATCATCTTGAGCGGAGTACTTAAACGAGCTGATGGTTCGGCTTTCATTCAGCATGGAAATAACAAAATATTGGTGGCTGTTCACGGGCCACGTGAAATACATCCCAAGCACTTAGCACTTCCAGATAGAGCTGTCCTCCGTTGTGAATACCGACTGGCGACGTTTTCAGTTCAAGAACGGAAAAGTCCCGCACCAAAGCGTAGAGAAATTGAACTCTCAAAAGTGATCACCGAGGCACTTGAACCAGTAGTGTTTCTTGAAAAATTTCCCCGAGGAGCAATTGATGTGTACATCTTGGTTCTTGATGCCGATGGTGGAACTCGCTGCGCAAGCATCACTGCGGCAGCCGTGGCCCTTGCCGATGCAGGCATTCCAATGAAAGGACTAGTCACAGCAGTAGCTGCTGGTAAGGCTGGAGGCAGAATATTACTAGATTTAAGTGACATCGAAGATAAAGAAGGAGAAGGAGATCTTCCTCTAGCAATGGTCGTGAACACAGGTGAGATTACTTTATGCCAGTTAGACGGAGAGTTTACGCCTGATGAAGTCAAGGAAGCAATGAAAATGGCCATGGATGCCTGCAAGATCATTTATGAAAAACAGAGACAGGCACTCATTCACCGTTATGAAGAAATTAAAAAATATGTCCTGTCAGAAGGTCTCGAACTTGAAACAGAAACACTCGTCGGTCCAGGAGATCTCGTGGAGGCTGAGGAAGAAGCTGTAACTGAAGGAGAGGAAGAATGACTTGATAAACATCTACTGACATCCTCTTGACTAGGACAACAAGATTAAGTTGGAAAAAAGACTGGAAGGGACGAGACTATGAAACAAGATATCGTAGGTACATTAGAACGCGGACACATTGAAGCGTTATTAGAAAAAGGTAAGCGTATTGATGGTAGAGAACTATTAGAAAGAAGACCCATAGATATTAGGATAAACGTGGTCAAGAAAGCAGAAGGATCAGCTTTCGTGAGCTTAGGTGATACCAAAGTCATCACG
>JAJRXH010000493.1 GCA_024276395.1 archaeon | reverse complement strand
ATAGATTCTTTTGTTTGTTGTTGTGATGCTAATTGATCCCTTATTTCTTGTAATTCTCGCTTGAGTTGGTTTATTTCATTGTTTTTTAACTCAAGTTCGGTTTCCTTGGCTGTAAGAGTGGCATCAAATTCCTTTTGAGTTCTTTCGATCTCTGCCAGTCGACTTCTCAGGGTGTTGATGGTTTCTTGAAGTCGTCTCTGCGCATCAAGGGCACTTTGATAGTCTTTTTCTTTTTCTTGTAGTTCAAGTTTGAGTGCTTCGACTTGAGTAGCAAGTTCTTCTTGGCTAGCACCAGCTTTTGAGGCGCGAATTCGTATTTCAGCCAATTCTTTTCTAAGAGTATCTCGATCGTTCTTGATCATTTCGAGGTCTTGTTTCAATGCTTCAATTTCGGCTTCTTGCTCGACTTTAATGCCTTCGAGGTCTTGGATTTTTCGGCGTAGTTCGGTGTTTTGTTGTTGTAGCTTGGCGAGTCTTTCGGCATCAACAGCGCTCGTGCTGGTTTTAGCTGTTTCTTCGAGTCGTGATCTTAGAATTTTGATCTCTTGCACGAGATCTTGTTTTTCCTTGGTGAGTTGTTCAACTAAAGATTCATTGATCTTTTTCTCTTCTTCCAATTCTAGTAATCGTTCTTTTAGTTGTTCAACTTCTTGTTGCATCTCTAGGGCATCAATTGCAGTTTCATCGATATCTGAGGTTACTGCATCTAGTTCTTCCTTTAACTTGGCTATCTCTGCCTCCTTTTTCTCCAGTTCCTTTTCTAATTCGATCACTCGTTTTTCGGTCTCTTCAAGTCCAGCACGCTCAAATCTTTGAATTTCTTGTTGCAATTCCTCGATTTTGGCGAGAAGCTCATCTCGTTCTAACTGTAGTTGCTGAATTTCTCTTTCTTTCTCGACGAGCATTTGTTCTAAAGCAGTATTTTGTTGTGTTTCTGTTTCCAGGTTTCGTAGTTCTGCTTCTAGTCCCGCTATGATTTGATCTCTATTTGCAATTTCTTCTTGTAACTTGGTGATTTCATTGATTCGTTGGGTAAGATCTTCGCCGAGGTTGTTGACCTGTGCTTCATAAATGGCGCGTTGTTGACGCAATTCTTCGACCTCTTGTCGTAATTTTTCATTTTCCTTGCGTAATTCTTCTAGTTCTTGAAGTTGTTTGGTGATGTGGGCATCACGCCCTCCAGCTACTTTTTTCAAGGTTGTCAGTTCTTCTTGTGCAGTAATTAAGTCCTTTTCAAGTTCCTGGATGCGAACGTGAAGTTGTTGATTTTCTTGTTGTAATTGTTCCAGTTCTTCTTTTAATCGAGGATCGACATCTTGTGATTTTTCGATGAGCGTTTCGTCTTCTGGATAAATTTTTCCACCTTGGAGAAGCATGAGTCCAAATTTTGAAAAGCTAGTATGGGCTTGTTCATTAATCGAGCTCAAATCTTGTTGTAGTTCTGCAAGAATTTCTTCAATGTCACTTAACGTATAGGATGGACGGCGAAGGTTGCGAAAATGATGAATGGCTTGTTCGAAAACAATCCGTATTTTATCTTGATATTCCGATTTTTGCTGGTTGATTGCCTTGAGAACTTGAAATTTCACGCTTTTGTCGACTTGGCTCATTCATTATCAACTCCTACATTCGTGTCGGAATCTGTCTTGATTTTTTCCAAATTTTCCTTTAATTGAGCCAGCTGGGTCTTGAAGGTGTCGAATCTAGCTTGATACAAGTTATAGATGGAGTCCGTGAGTAATGAAGTTCCATAATCTTCATTAAACTGGAGCACGGTTAAGATGAGATGGTTCATCCGTTGAGTACCATCCAAGTAAGCGGGAAGATTTCTTAAATTCATCATGGCATCTCTTAACCTCTTGGCAGCTTTTTCTGCTTGAGAAATTTCTTGGATGAACATCTCGGCGGCTGGTAGGATCATTACTCGCATTCGCGTGAGAAGCTCATCAACATCATCAAAGATCTCTGGATTCTGTTTGATGGTATCGGCCCATTGGATGAGTGTTTGGATTGTTTGGAAAGATCTTTTTTGGATGGTTACCCAATTGACAAGAGTGCTCAATTGATTTTCTAAGATGTCATAATGTGTGATGAGTCGGTCAACTGATGAAGCATGTTCCGCCTTCAAGGTTTTTATTTCGGGGTGTGATTGCAGCAATACATCACAAAATTCACTTAAGGTGGCTTTAAGCTCGTCAAAAGCTTCCACATATGGCTTTAATTTTTCAGACTCGTTGCTTTCAGTCGACATTTTCTTGGTCTCCTAACACCTTCTAAGAGCTTTGTCGTGGTCAACTTTTTTAAGGATTGTCATTAGATCGAAAAATGGATTGCATTTCATCGTCACGGAATTTTGGTGACTTCCATAAGGAATTATTGACTTGCTATTGATGTTGGAGACACCTTTACTGATTTCGTCGTCTATGACGAAGTAACCAAGAAAATGACCACTTTCAAGATACCTACGACATTACAAGATCAAAGTGAAGTTTTGGTGACTGGCATCAAGCGGATCGTATTAAATTCGGGAAGAGAAGGTGTTTGCCTCCGCTTGATCATTCATGGAACCACGATCGCGACCAATGCAATGCTCCAGCGAAAAGGTGCCAAGGTAGCATTGTTAGCGACAAAAGGTTTTGAAGGTTAGCGACAAAAGGTTTTGAAGACGTCATTGAAATAGGAAGACAAAATCGTCCACATCTTTATGCTTGAAAGTTAGAAGAGTGCCACCATTGGTTCCTAGAAATCGACGATGGGGTGTTCTTGAACGCATTAATAGCCAAGGTGAGGTTGAAGTCGAACTAGAAGATGAAGAACTTCAACGGATTGAGTAATGGCTTCGTGAGAACGAAGAAGATGTTGGATCAGTGGCGATCTGCTTTTTATTTTCGTTCTTTAATGATTTCTATGAACAAAAAGTCAAGGAATTCATTGGGAAGCAACGGAGTAAAACACTCAACTTCGTCAAGCACGTGTCCATTTCCTCTCGAGTTCATCCAGAATTTCGAGAGTATGAGAGGACGGTTCTCACGGTTCTGGATGCCTATGACAAGCACACAAAATACTTCCATCGAAGCAATGGAACTAGAGCTTCCGATACAAGTGATGGAATATCGATTGCGTTCGGGTAGTGGTGGGAAGGGAAAATGGAATGGAGGTGATGGAATTATTCGAGAAATAAAATTTTTATCTCCAGCTACGGTATCCATACAGTCAGAACGACGCAAGTTTCCACCATGGGGTCTTAATTGAGGAAAACCAGGTGAACGAGGACGAAACTTGTTACTGTTGCCAGATGCGTCTCCAAAAAAGTATGAGGAACTGGGCGGTCGGTTTATAGTGAATGTTCCTGAAAACGCGATCATTCGGATAGAAACACCTGGAGGAGGCGGATATGGTAGGCCTACTTGAGTGAACGCTTTTTTAGGTATTGGCCTTCATCGTCAGATTTTCCTTATTTCTAGGAGGGGTGAAGTTAGGAGGAAACTGATGAATAAGACTATTGGATACCTGTATCTATTCATTGCGATCATTGGTTGGGGTCTATCTAGCACGTTTATTGAGTTTGGGCTTGCTTACTTGTCTCCAATTGGTTTTCTAGCCATTCGATTCGTTCTTGCTACCTTCATACCCACTCCAATTGTTCTTAGAAATCGAATGAGTACGATCATTGACCTTTTCCGGTGCAAGTGGACGTGGGTTGTTGGATTATCTGAAACCATGGGACTGGTTTTTCAATATTTTGGACAACAATACGTGCCAGCGGGTCTCGCTGCCCTCCTTTCGTTGTTGTTCCTGCTCATTGTCCCATTTCTAAGTCCTTTCTTTTTAAGGGTCGGCCTCCAGAAAAGTCACTTGATTGCAGTGGCCATTGCTTTAATTGGAGTGTTGTTGGTATCTTCAGAGGGACGTATTGAGAATCTTTTAAGTGGATCAGCAATAGGCGTTTTATTCTTGTTGGGCGCAGCTTTTGGTTATGCCTTGTACTTCGTCACGACTTCTAGGCTTTCAACCATTGAAAAGCCGGGTCTCGATACCATTTCCTTGTTTTATGTTGTTTTGTTCATCATTGCTGGATTTTCCCTGCTTCCTCTAGTTGTTATTCCTTGGATCCTTGGATTGGTATTGTTTTCGACGATGATCGGCTTTTTAGCTTATTTTCGCTTCTTGACGGAAATTTCAGCGAATGAAGCATCAGATCTTCTTTTGTTGCAAGTTCTTGTTCCTTTTTCCGTTGATTTCTTTTTATTAAGGAGATTTCATGCCACGTGGGTGTTCCTTGGCTCCTTTTTCATTCTTGTTGCTATGATCATCGTGGTTAAGATATCCAATGCTGAAAAAATGCCCATTACCATTGACGAATTATCAAGGGATGGTTAGTTATGGAGAAGCTACCCCTTGCCAAAGCTTGCAGGGATTTCATCGATGAAAACACGTCATTAGTGCCGAGAAAACACGTTGATATCATCGCATTGTTTATGGTAGTGATTATTGGATGAATGGTTAGAAATAGATGTTGTTGGAGTGTCGGATTCATGGCCATTCTCACCGATAAAGAAATTCTCACACAAATCAGATTGGGTAACATCGTCATTGATCCGTTTGATCCAAAGAATCTCGGTCCTAATTCATACGATGTACACTTGTCACCTTACTTGGTCGTGTATGATGATCACATTCTTGATTTACGAAAAAAGCCCCGAACTCGGGTAATAAAAATCCCTCAAGAGGGATATGTCCTTTTACCTGGAAAGTTATATCTTGGTACGACAGTAGAATATACCGAGACACATGGATTTGTTCCAATGATTGAAGCACGATCTTCGGTTGCAAGGTTGGGACTGACCATACAAATGGCGGGATTTGGTAATGTAGGTTTTTGTAATCATTGGACCTTGGAAATGACAGTGGTACATCCCTTGAAAATATATGCCGGTGCGGCAATCGCCCAACTCATTTATAGCACGATTGAAGGTGAGGTTTCATCACCTTATCATAAACGAAAAAATGCCAAGTATCGTAATCGTTCGATTACTCCAGTGCCAAGTCTCATCTATAAGGATCTAGAAATCGAGCAAAATTCAAGAAGAAACGTTGAATGACGAAATTTGGACTCTTTAGTAATGTTTAACGTGCTAACTGGTGAATAATAAATAATGGTTATTGATGAGAAAAAGAGAAGAATTTAATTGGAAATGCGATAGTAATTACTGCGTAAGTCATTCAAATCTGGAATCTTCTTCACTAATCCTTCTTCCACCAAGCGCTTGAGACCATGTCGAATGGTGCGTGGTGGCATGTTCAATGGCTCGATGAGATCCCGAGGCTTTGCTTGTCCTACTTTTGTCAAGTAGCTATATATTTTCCTTGCAGATCGTGGTAGATTTTCTACTTTATCATTAGAATAATTTTCCATTTCTTGTTGTTGGGTTGTCATAGCTGTCATCTGTAGCTCCACTCCATCATTCTCTTGATGGGAAAGCATTCATACCTTCCCATTATACACTAGCTTCACGTATGTTATAAAGGTTGTGATGCCTCCGTTAGTGATTTAGAGCAACGAAATGGTTGTAAAAGATTGTAAATGGTGTGTTATTAGGTTAAAATAAATAATTAGGTAAAAGGTTTGACTGCTAAACGAAATGGATTCAGAGATTTCTTTCAACACGCATCAATTCAACTGAATTTGAATCGTAAAAAGGTGATTTTCTTTTTTTGAGAATCGATGAAGATGCTTTTAATGATAATAAAAACGACTTCTCAGCGGAGAAAAATGCGATCGATTCAATCAAATTTGAATGGTCTAACGATTCAATTTTATTTGAATCGTTATTTTTCAGCTGATATTGATCAATGGAGAGTTGAAATGGATGTTTTATGGGTAAGATGAGCGAACAAAGGAATGAAAGAGTATGAATTATTCTGCTACCATTCGTTCAGCTTCATATCACGTTTTTTAGGAATTTCTTTCAGAATGGTAGATGGAAAAAGAATAACTTTCTTCAAAAGAGAAAAAATAGGAATGTTGATTATTAAAACAAGTATTTTGTTGAATATTTGTCATGAAATGGATCAGCTGTTCTTAATTATTGGGGGTTTCAGTTCTTTTTCCTTTAAAAGCCACTTGTTGAGCATCTTTATTCTTTCGACGACTAGAGGACTGAAATTATGCTCTAGCACGTGTGCCTCCGATTCAGCCAAATCAATGTCGAGGCCAAGAATATCGACAAAAAACCGTAGTAGTGTATCTCTTGTTTCTAAGACCTGCTCAGCTATTTTTTTTCCAGTTGTAGTTAATTGAACTCCTTTTCGTTCATGAACGATGACCAAATCCTCCAAGGTTCGAATGTACTCGGAGACTGCGGCATTGGATAAACCAAGTTCTCGTGCTAGTTCGCTCATGCTTACGATGTCTTCTGTACCTTCACTTAATTCGTAGATGGCGATCAAATAGTCTTCTGAGGTCATTTTCTTGAAGATAGTCGCCTTGTGACGCTTGTTTCTTATGATTTTTGCTTGTTTCCATCCTTCATCAGTCAAGAAAACCTTTTCTGCGTTAGACTCAAGGGAGACGACACCTTTCTTTTCCATTTTTCTTAAAATGACTAGACACTCATCTAAGGGATACTCTAGCTGTCTTGATAGTTCTACCACGGGGTAGCCATCATCGTTGTTGGCCTCTCCTCTTTGTTCAAGGATGCCGAAGTAAACCTCAGTAAGCACTATCTCTTCGCGTTTTGACAACCGCACGCTACTACTCATTACTTGTCACCGAATTATCTTTTATCTTTTTATCTTGTCTCTGGTTCTTCAAAAAGACGGTCATATTTTTTTTCTTAAAATGCATTTTCGTCATCATGGAGCTTGAGAATGCCTTCAACCCTTTCTTTTTTAAACGTTAGTTGGTGAGAAATAATTAGAACACGGCAGTTTGCTGGAGGTAAGAGGTTGCCTAACGACTTTGGAATCATGGATCAAGGTGTGGTTATTTTTAGTCACTTTTTTCCCTATAATCAGGCCTTAGCTGGTCTTATTAGTATCTTTTTATTCTTGCTCATTGTCTCTGATCTCTTCAAGTATTGGAAATATCGCATGCGCGAAGAAACCTTAGAATTGGCCTCTCTAGGAGTTACCTCAAGTTTTGCTTACTTTCTTACT
>JAJRXH010000492.1 GCA_024276395.1 archaeon | reverse complement strand
TTTAAACAGTTCAGTACTTGTAAACTGCGTGATATAAATAGCAGTTCCTTGAAAGCAAATGTTGGAATCTCAGCCGTGAATCATGATCTTGGACTGAATTTTGACTCTTCTCATAATAGGAAGGAAAAGAAATGGATATTGTTGAATACATCAAGAAAAAAAGGAGCTTAACGAAAATTCTCGTTGTAGGCTCAGGAGCAGTTGGAAAAACAAGTCTCTTGAAAGTATTATCTGCTGATAAAAGCCTTACTGATCTGGGAGACCAGTTTTTAGAATATCATCGTACCCATTTCCTTGAACTTGAATCCATCTCTGCTTCCACTCTTGATGAAACGTCAAAAGGTACCTTTTATTTCTATGACGTGGCCGGTCAGTTAGATCTCTCCATTCATGCACTTCGTGATACCGCTTCCACGGTAATGGGATCCGTTGATCTAGTCATGCTTGTATTTGCAAGCGATAATCCTCAATCTTTCTTGGAACTTAACAAGTGGTTCTCCCTGGTTGAATCAGCCATCAAGAAATCAAAACTGAAAAAACGTCCAGGATTCATTCTCATCAAGAATAAGATTGACCTTCCCCAAACGCTTGACGAATCCTTGATAAAGGAGGTAATCAACTCTAGCCCCCACATCAAAGGGTACTTTGCAATTAGCTGCTTGACGGGAGAAGGTCTAGATGGACTCAAGTCCTGGTTAATTACTTTCATCAAGGAGGCTGCTACACGTGAGTGAACTCAAGCTCGAACAAACAGAATTTCCGTGCCCCCTATGTGGCATGATCCTCTCCTTCAAGATAGATGACCCACGAACGTACTTGTCAAGAACTGAACATGAACGATATTTTGGAATGCAGCTAGCCACCTATCGGGTAGTACATCACCTTAAGGATGAACGACACGTAGTTAGTGTCCTCGTAGATCATGCAGGCTACTATCGAGGACTAATTGATGCTTTCTCTGAAAAAATTGAAATGCAAAAAGAAAAAATCACCCCAGATGAACGTTGGATCGTCGTGGCTACTGATGGGTTGAATGAACTCGTGCCTCAAATAACGGGATTCGAATTTTTCATTTACTTGAATGAGGATCGACGGGAGATCATTCCACTACATCATTCCAGCAAGATCAATCTTCTTGAATTATCAACCATCTTGCTTGAAAGATTGAATGAAGCGCGGAGACTTTACGATGAGCATCCCTCTAGATTGAATGTCAACGTGGCAGATAAGAAAGTTCAATTATGGATCAAAAATGGCCATGTACTTGCAATTAACGTTTTGAAAGAAAAAATCATCCCAGTTCTTGATGCATGGCTTGCCATGCTACTAGACGAAGAAGAACTTCTGACACAACTCCAGCATCATAAATATTCCATCACTCTTGCTTTGCAAATCATTAGTCAAGAAACAGTGCTGCCAAGCGATGCGAAACTATTAATGCGCCTAATTACAGATGATCTACTGTTTACTAAGGTAAGTTCCCCGTATCTTGATAGATTCGATCGGATTGTTGAGCGGGTATCTCGTGAATATCCCATTGCACGAAACGTACTAGGAAGCATCCTCCGTGGTGAAAAAACTGTCATCGATGTATTAGCTGATGACCGTTACCAAAAGAACGTTTCTGATATTTTAGCAATGATTGATTTCATCAATCGCAGAAAATTGCTCGAATAAAGGTAACGAGAAGTAAAAAGATGGTCTCATGCTCTTTAATGGCGAAAAGGAGGTAATGAGTTGTTCAACAAGTTTCTTGCCTGGTATGAATTGCTCAAGCTAGGAAACATCAAGAAAGTGAAAGTACAAAACGCAAAATTTTTTCGAGGAAACATCATCAAAGTTGTAAAACGAGAAGGATGGTTCGAATTTCTCGACGAACCTCATAGCGCAGAGGAATTAGCCGAATACTGTGGTTATACCGACATCAAATTCCTTCAAGAAATACTAGACATCATGGCTGCTGACGGAACACTCAGAAAGACCGAAGGGAACAAGTATCAAACAGCACGTCCCATTGATGAAAGTTGGGTGTTACCAGAGATTTTCACGGAAGCTTGGACTGATATCTGGCAAAGCTATGCAAACAAGCTTCCAGAACGGTTACGCGGTAGTTATGTTAAATTTACTGGAGGTTTTAATGTCTTTAACTGGGATGACGTGTTAGCTCTAAAAGCGTACGAAACCACTCGGCGTGCTGCTTTTGCATTTAGCGGTGCTTGGAATAAACCTGGAAAATTCCTCGATGTCGGTTGTGGAAATGGATGGGGTACATCAGCCATCTGGAGTTATTACTACAAGCGCAAGCACATTCGTGAGAACAGTCCATTGGAGATACACGGTATCGATATCGACGAGAATCTACTCAACATCGCACAAGAAGAATTTCCTCGAATGGTAGCGAGACATCTCGATCTTTCAGAAAATCAAGCCCGTGAAATCATTGCAAAATATTCACAATTCATTCCCCAATATCAACATGGCAGCGCCACGGAAATCCCCTTTCCAGATGAAACGTTCGATTACGTGTATGCATCACACGTGCTTCACTGGACAGATGCCAAAACAGCGCTTCATGAAATGATACGAGTGACAAAACTTGGAGGCATCATTTTTGGTCCACAAGTAAGCTTGCCTTTTCTCAATCCATACGTGACCATTCACGTGAAAATAGTAAGCAACGCTGGTGTCTTCCATAAGGATAAAATCAAGGAATGGGCTCTGGAATGTGGAGTTCGCAAGGTCGAAATTGCCACGCCAATCGTAATCTATAAGATCATCAAGTAAATGATCCTTTAACCAAATTCATTTTCTTTCTTCTTCTCTTCAAGACCATTCATTGATTATCAAACTACAAACTTGCACCTTTTCTTTATTTCATCGTTCATTACTGTCCATCAAGTGGCGAAAATGTTTCTCACAAGAGGCTGATCAATGTAATCATTAACGGTGAAAAAATCGCCGTGATTACTGCTAACCACTTGGTCTGTTGTGGGAAGTTAAACAAGACAGAAATCTGTCCTAAATCATCAACAAAGTCCTTTGCCTCTGGCAGCTCTTCACCCAACCATTCATCTAAGGTCCTTCGGTGTAAAATTTCAAATTCACGGTGTTTCCACGCCATGGTCGTTCGAATCGATGGCGAATCCTTGTCGACTAATGCGATGACCCTCGTGAAAACCCCGTCTTCGATAATAATTTCCCGTTCACCACGTTTAATTGAACGAATCTGAGAAGGACGCGCCTCAAGTTCATCACTTACTGCCGATAATGCAGTAAAAAAGCCTGAAATAAGCACTTGATCTGACTGGAATAATTCTATTCGAGCAGCCAATGGCAAACCCTCTGGCTTTTTTACTAACAGCACGTCATGCACTTGTGTCGGATCATAAGTGAGAATGATGACCAAAAGGACAATGATGAGACCATAAGTAAACCCGTATGCCACGGAAAGCAACCAAGGAGGTAACTGCAACTGAGATGTACCGGATATGTTTAAACTGACAACTAATTCAAGAATGCTAGGAAAAATAAAAGCCAAAATCACGAAAATGGACGTCAATACGAGAATTATTGATGTCCTAACACCAGATGGATTAAGCAAATAATTGATACTCGAACGGATGATGGAAAAATCCTCTTTCTTGACAAGATACCATACAACAACAAGTAAGGCACAAAAAAAGTAAGGAATCAACATTGTCAGAGAGGCTGCCTCATACAATAATGAATTCAGGGTGCGAACAACAGTTAAACCAGAATTAAAAATGAAATTAAGCACGAACGGAAGAAGCAAAGATTTCGTTTCACTGAAGGCACTAAATGAAAGATAAAGCATTATTAAAAAAACTAACAATTGGCTCCAAAATAAAGGACTCATAGCTAATTGTCCTAACGCCGCCAGTTTACCACGAGTCGTGATCATGAAGAAAAAAGCAAGATAAAACACGTAGAATAATGTGGATAGAAGATTAGCGACGCCTTCTGGAAACTTGGCTCTTAATGAAGCATTTGCGTATGAAAAGAAGAAAAATCCTGCAGTCATCGGCCAAATGAATCCCATTTCAATGAAACCAAAGTAGAATTCAGCAAGAAGTTGTTTTGAAGTGAAAAAATCTCCCGTTTTCTCGTTAAGGAACACGTGACTCAGAAGCGCTGCCTCTACATTAAATCCACTAAAAATGAACACGGCAAACGTCATAACCACGAACTGAACAAGAAGAACAATGATGCCCAATAGAATGCCGCATCTCAGAATTTCCCAAAAACTGTATTTTTCAGTCTTGAAAGTATAACCGAGATCCTTCAAACTCCAATTATCACGAGTTTTCCGCATCCACACGCCAAAAACCAAGGTAAGGCTGAACAACATGATATTGAATACAAAGCCAATTCTAATGATTGCTTCGAATTGGCCTCCATTGAAAGATCCGACTCCCGGCTCGCCTAAGAAAACACTAGCTAATGGCTCATACAGCTGTAAACCTTCGAAAACCGCATCTAGGAGCACTATGATGGAGTAACATGTTAAAAAAATCAAGGATATTTCAAGCACCTGGACAAGTTGATCAAGAAAAGTAATTTTTGGCCTGATGTTACTAACATCGTCCCCTGAGGACGAAGAAGAATGTGTATTCGAAAGTGCCATGATACCTCAAAATCCATCCTTACCTCTCTTTTTTATCCATTCTGTTCACTGCAAGTGAAATGCAAGTAAAAATTGAACAATGAAATGTAAGATGCAGAAAGATATCATGAAAAAACAGCCACATCTAGGATGGTCAAGAATCAATGATTGCCTTAATTGAAAGCAAGGCATCTCTGATGCTCACTCGTCGATCGCCCTCATAAATCTCTGGATGATGCATTGAATACACTTCAAGACACTTTCCCATCGCAATCACGAACACATCTTCACGCGAAATCTGTTTTCCTCCAGATTTCAAGCGTTCTATCTCCTTTTGAATCCTAAATCGTATTTCACGCATTAATTCATCCCAATTTTTCCTTTTGGGAGGTTCGAATCTTTTTTTGCAAACAACCACCATATCATAACGCACGTTCGCTTTTCGAAAAATGTGAGGATTCACGCTTGATTCAGATTTTACTGGATAAATTGCCGTGATGTAAAAGCCCGATTCCAGCAGAGATTGCAAGATGGCTCCCCAAGCACTTTCATTTTGATGATGAAAAGTAAATACCATGATGCCATCATCCTTTAACTTTCTATGACATTCCATGAAGATGGCGGTTAATCCATGGGTGAATTCTCGTTCAGATTTTCCTTGTGCTTTATTAACAATGACTTCCATTGCTTTAGGAACGTGCTTGCGTCGAAAAAAAACGTATTTTTCCTTCAAGGCAAGACGAAGCCAAACATAGAAGAATTCAGAGAGTTCCGAGTACATCACGTTTCCATAATATGGTGGGTCCGTGATGACCACATCTACTGATTGGTCAGGAATGTCAAGTCGGGAAGAGTCTCCACAAGAAAGAAGAACGTTTGCCTCATTTATCTTGAAAATATCTCCCATTTGAACGTCAATCTTCACGTGCATTGGTTTTTCCATCGTTTTACCATCTTTAATGTATTTTTCAAAAGGTCGTTCGAGATACTGTTTTGCCTTGAGAATCTTGTTGAGCTCCTTGCGGAACGTGCCACGACCGCCTCCTTCAGATCCCCAAACATTATTTTCCACTGGATTCAGTACCACGTGAAATGCATGGATCTTGAACAAGTTATACAAGTGAAGTTTGTCCCGTGCATAATCACATAGCATGTTCTGAAACTCCAAGAACTTGGAAAACGTGATCACCAAAAATTCACGAACGCTTTCATCAACATCAAGTTCCAAAATCGCTTTCAATAACTTTCCCAGGCATAATAATTGCCTATCATTAAATATGTCTTTCCAGTACCGATATCCATAATTCAACATTTCCTTGGTCTTCATGCCATCTGGAATTAACGCATCGGGAAGATATCTTCCAACCCATTGATTCCAAATCAGTCTCAGCTCGCTGCGTGCCCTCTCATAAAAAATTCTGTCAATTGCGGTAGGCTTCTTGTATCCACGTGTCTGGCAAGAGGGACAGTAATATTCAATGGCGTACAATCGTTCATTAGGCTTCCCGACTTTCTTGATTGCCTCTACGATCACGTGTTTCTGTCTACACTTAGGATTCGTGCAAAAATATGTCTTTCTCTTGGCAAGATGATCATTTTTGGGATTAAAGATTTTCTTGCAAGTGACACTCGGACACGTGACTTCAAGATTGGGATCTTTGACCACGAAAATTTCATTGCAATCTGGACAAATCACGTAATGAGCCTTTATTTTACGATCTGGAACCCGCGCTAGAACATAACCTCTGAAAAGTGGTATTTTCGTCCCACAAGTCAAGCAAGGAAGTTCCTTGATCCAAAAAAAATATTTCACATCAGCAAAAACGTTTCTTTTCTGGGGCTGATAAGATGACATGGTACTACTTTCAAACCAATACTGGTCGATGAGTTCAGAGAGCTCAATTCCCTCCTCTAATTTCTTAACAACATTCATCTCTGCCTCTCGTGCCTCCAACTGGTAAATCTGCAAGTAATCTTCAAAACAATGGGGACAAAGTGTTTTATAATAGCACTTGATGTCACTTCCTGCTTCTCTTTCTAATTTCACGAATGCTCTTCTCAGTTCATTAATGTCCACTGGATCAAGGATCTTTTTGACCAAGAACCACGCAACTGGGTTCAGGTCTTGTGCAAAAACACGACAACCAATGCGTAATGCCTCCACGACCGTTGTCCCACCTCCCATCATCGGGTCAAGAACGATTTTCCCTCCCACATCTACATCTTTCAAGTACAACAACCAGGGATTAGAAAGTTCATCAGATGTTATTAGGCGCCATTGTTTCTGTTCTTCATCAAAAACTCGTGTCGACTCATCCACCAATGAATGAAGAGCAATGGTCCGAAAAACACTACCTAGTCTTCTCGCCCACCATTTATGAAGAAAAAGGATAGGTCTGTATTTTTCTTTAGCATGTGACTCTCTATCAGCAACTTGATTCAGTTCTTCGACTGGAAATTTTTTTTCAATCGGTTTCGTCATCGTTTTTTTCACCTAAACAACACAAAACAGCTCATCCACGGCAGAATTGCCTTCCATGGCATTGCTGTTCTCCACTTCACGCATAGATGATGATTAACGAAAAAACACATCCAAATGGATACATGTGCTCTTTTAGAGATTTCCTCACTCACATCCTACATTTCTTCATTTTAACTCAGATTATTTTAGAAATTCGAAACAGATGACCTCTAATCCATTTTATTTCAAAGATTCCTAAAAGAAAAATCAGTAATACGTGACCAATAAAACACGTGATGCCTTCTTCAATGCG
>JAJRXH010000491.1 GCA_024276395.1 archaeon | reverse complement strand
CCTCGTGGGATTACCCGTGGTCACGGGCGATTTTCTTCGACTAACAACAGATAAATCTGCAGTTTTTTTTCGTTTTGTCGAGCAACAAAAAAAGTTAGCGTTCTGCCCTGATGACTAAAAAAGGCAGTGCATTCGTCGGTCTTTCCAGTTGCCCAAAGCCAACTGAAGATCTCATTCGACCTTCATTTCCAATAACTCTTCCTGATAGTGGAAGTAACACATCACGAGCCCCATCAAGATATAATCGTGAATGATCGCAAGGTGGAACGTAATCTCGAATGTAGCAGCCAAACTCTGATACTAGTATTCCCATTAAGGGAAAATCATTCTTTAAATCCCAAATTTTGATTGTCTTGTCATCTGATACTGAAAACAGCATGTGGTGCGTAACTGCAAGACGAATAATTGAACCATAATGTGCTTTCCATCGATTGACCAAAGCTCCTTCCTCTACATCCCAGACGCAAATGGTTCGATCAGAAGATCCTGAAAATAAGTATTTCCCATAAAGGACAAGGCTTTGAACCCTGGCTTCATGTGCCCTCAGAGAAGTAAGATATTCTCCCGTGTATCTTTCCCAGACGTGAATTTCGTGATCCGAACTAGCAGCATAAACATACTTGTCATCCATTACCGCAGACCACATTCGACGTGCGTCTTTTTGGAATCGAGCAATCACATCCTCAGATTTCAGATCAAAAATAACAACAGATCCATCTAGTGAAGCAGAAAGCAAGATCGATCCGACAAGTCCCAGATGCCACACTTTATTCCGATGCAAGTAGCTAGAAAATGTTAATTCTTCTTGTTCAAATCTCCAAATATCAATTCTTCCCTTCCCAGAACCAGAGATCACCACATCATCACTTGCAGCTACCGACCACAATGGATCGTTTTCTCGATTCTGAAGCCTCCGTATCATTGCGCCATTGTCTCTTTCCCATTGAATGATGGTACCATCGTTAGATGCCGAAAAAAGATGTTTTTCTGTTATTGCTAAACCCCATACTTCATTAAAATGACCTTCAAATCTTGCTATGAGACGTAATGTTTGAACATCCCAGGAACGGACAAGATTATCTTCAGAAGAGGCGTACAACAAGTTATCATCGGAAACGACATTCCAAATAGCATACAAAGGAGATCCCGTTGAATGAATTACTGTTTTTCTAGATAAATCGAATTTAGAGATCTTTCCATCCCTCAAGGCAATGAAAAGGAACGGGTCATCGACGACCAAATCCCAAATTCTCGAACTGAGCTCGGCAACTCTCTGAAGATTTGAAGCCGATGATTTACTACATGACCACAAATGTCCCTCTTTCGTCCCAAGATAAAGGCTTTTTTCGGATATTGCCAAAGCATTAATGCTAGAATCTGCCACTTTCTTCCGCCACATCAATTTCCAGTTCTTTTTGTCCCAAGATAACAAATAACCCAAGTCTGTCACGGCATATAACAACATTTCATCGCATTTCACGTCCAAGATGCCACCACATTCCATTGATGACAGTGTTTTCACGAGATGGCCATCATTCACGTCCCAAATCATAATGGTGCCATCTTCTGATGCAGAGAAGACCTTTTTACCGTCCACCATCACTTTCCAAACCCGAGATGAGTGACCAAAAAGTTCTAGCTGCAATTCACCACCAATCTTGTCCCATACTCGGATGATCCCACTGTCTCCAGATGAATAAAGATGTTTTTCATCAGCAGAAATGGTCAGAACGCGAGCATCACGTGCATTGATGGTCAACACGTGTTTCCAAGTATCTTTATCCCAACATCTAATGTAGCCATCTCCTCCTGCAGAGTACAAGGTTGTCGAATCTATCACCACACCCCAAACCCATGACAAATGACCCTCAATGGTTCCAACGAGACTAAACGGGTGTTTTCTCCATATTTTAATGGTATTATCACCAGAACCTGTATAAAGATGGTCATCGTCAATAGCAAGGGACAAAACCCAGTGAGCATGCCTTGATGCATGAAATGGAACCAAAAAAGACATTTGGTCGTTCTCTGCCAATTCTTCAAGAATTTCTCGTGATGAAATAATTAATGGAATTTTCTTAAAAGCTGCTGGCATCAAAATTCCTCTCACAAACAAATGATCCTTAGATCTTTACATTTTACCAAGCGATTGAATTAATTATTGATTAACAAAAAACACGTTCATCAATCATAAACAACTCAGTCATGCTCCGATTCAGATGAATTTGGGGTGAATGCTTCAAGTGATTCTTCTTTATCATTATCCAATTCTTCCGCATCAAGAGGGGTCAAAACAACATTAATCAAATCCCATAGCAAGTAAAAGACAAATATAGGATGCTCAAGCTTATTGAACTTAGACATCATTTTCTTCAGTCGTTTCATTCTTTTTTCCATCTTGTCTTCATCAAGTATCTCCACAACTTGTTTCTTCATCTTGATAAACCGATTTCTAACTGATTCATCAGCGCCCTCAAAATAATCTGACCATGGAGCCTGAGACAAGACATCCAATGTCTTTTTTTGATCAATAAGAAAGACTCTAGATCTTTCCAGCCACTCCAGAAAATAATCCCAATCCATTGGTGTTGCCAGAACTCCTTCCAACACGTCGAGATAATTGAAAAATAATTCATTACTCTCGAGTTGAAGCCATACTGGTATCAAATACAAGAGAAAAGTCTTCTTCTTCAAGATATCAGTCTCACGTGATATGATGGACAATATGAGAGCAAATAACACGCCAAAAGTATCATCCGTCGTTACCAGGATGGAAATTTTAGCAATGACCTTATCCAAATATTCCATCACGTCAAGAAGCCACTCTTCGATTACTGCACGGGTAATGGACTTTTGATACTTGGAAGTCAATTGAGAAAGCACGTGATGATAAAACTTTAATTCTACCATGATTGGAACTTCAAAGCCATTTCTTCGATATCTCCTAATCAAGAAAGATAACTTGCGTGAACGTTCCAAGAAAATTTCTGATGATGAGGGATTGTTCTTCTGGATATCCTGTAAAGATTTCATGATGATGAAAGAATCTCGTGACCTTATAGCGGCTTCCATGTACTTCAGTTGAAGTTTCATTTTTTCACTTTCAGAAAGTTTTCTCTTGAGAGCATACTTGAAATGAGCCATTGCAAGTTTATCGTGCAACGTCTGGATGCGTTCATCAGTAACAAGATGAGGATTCCAAATAACATCGTTAAAAAATGCTTGAACTTCCTTGCGCAAACTCTTTTCTCTGGTCATTGGCTTAATCAATCTAACCAAGTTATCATAAAGATATTGTCGTTTTAAGGAGAAGTTCGCTGCCACAAGCTGAGAATAATGGGCAATCTTGTCAAAATGCAAGGCAAGATCTTCTATCTTGATAACTTGCTTGATTAAAGGATCTACAATATCATCAGTCCGAAATTCACGGGGATACAAGTGCAAAAATACATTAGCAACATCTAGCAAGGCAATGGAATTTTTTGCTTGTGCAACCAAGATTTGAAAAGTTTCTCGCGGTTCGCTAACATCAATGAAACGTCGCTTGAGACTTCTTACGAATAGTTCTATCTTGACCTTAGTTGGAACCTTTTCGCTGAATAGTTGTGTCGTGATGATTTCTTCAACATCATGGCCTTGATCACGAAGAATAGTCAATAGTGTAAAAACATGCTCTAACACAGATAAATCAGTCAGAGGTGCCTTAACTAATGTTGGAGCGATCAATTCCATTATTTTTCTTGCCAATTCTTCTTCTTTTCTCTTCCGAGCACTTTTCCACTCGGTTACCAAAAATCGATACCAAACGATGCGAATTCTTTCATCACCATCAACAAAATCAGAAAGATTAACTGCTCCCAAAAATTGTTCTAATAGAGAAACTTTTCTCCTTTCCTCCTTCACTTCTTGAAATAAACGAGAAAGTGCAATGATGCCTTGTTCAACAGAAGCTTGTAATGCTTTTTTTAACGTCAAATCTTGAAACTTGACCTCGTATTCTCTTAATCGAATCCTACGAGCTTTACTAATTAGAGAAAAACAATTACGCCACAATTCTTCACTGGGAAGTCGCGTGACGAAGTATTCATAATCTACGGCGATTTGATCAAGATTAATCATTTGCTGGTGGATTTTTTCAATTTTCGAATAGTTATTAACTACCAGAGCATCAATGAGGGAAAACAAAAACGGATGATACCACCGTTCTTTTTCACCTTCGCCATGGACCATTGTCGCTCCATTCAAGTTAGGCCATGTTCTATCGGAATT
>JAJRXH010000490.1 GCA_024276395.1 archaeon | reverse complement strand
CTTTTTCTTTTCTTTAGCGGCAGTTGACGCCCCAATCGGCTTGGTCGGATTGGCATCCGAGACAACCGGCACTGAAGGCAATGATGTTGCTGCCTCTTCGGCTATTTCTTGACGTAATGATTCGAAATCTGCATCAAATTCAACATCTTCCATTCCAAGTTCAGTCACGCTCACACTCACATCAGCCACTGCTTCATCTAACATTGTTGCCCTATCAATACTCTCTTCCAATCCCATCAATTTCTCTTCTATTCCTTCTTGGCCTCCAACTTCCCTTAAGGTACTCTCGATGGTACGATCAATTATCTCGGCAGTCTTTGCAAATTCTACATTATCCTGGACACTCTGAATGGCCATGATAGATCGTTGTAACGTTGCAATTTTTTGTCGTACCAATTCGGCTTGTTTCTGATACATTTTACTTCGTTGAAGAGCCTGACGTGCAGCTGTTTCCTGTTTCTGTCTTAGAAGCAATTTAGCACGTTCCCTTTCCTCCATTGCCAATCGATCCAACTCGCGACACTTTGCCTCAAATTTATTAATCTGCTTCCTCGTTCGAGCTATCACTTGAGCCTGTTGCTTGGGTTTTGGCTTCTTTTTGAAAAAAGGCATTTTCTACTCACCCAATAAATATCCTTTCTACGTTATAAGCATGTAACCATCTTTTTAAGCCTTACTACTCTTTCGGTTTCGGACAGACCAGCCAATCTCTAAAGATCCTTCCAGTCAGGTGAGCTATCCTTAATGGCTCTGGAAAGACACTCTTGACTTGGTAAGATCTAATCACCCGAATGGCATCCTTTGGCAACATCCCAACAACCTGAAACCAAAAAGAATTTTCCAGCTGATGAAGCTCATTCTGGGAGGACATCAAAGACCATCTCTCATCCGCATCTTTAAAATGAGAAAACAAGCTCTTTTTAATTTTTTCTAAATTTGGAAGGTGATCGAGGATGGTAATGACCGGTAATTGAATCTCATCATGTAACCTAGATGTATCAAGCACGCCAAATCCAGCAAACGTGATACCATGGGTAAAAATCACTTGTAATTGTCGATAATGTGGCGATGCTTGAATCATCTCAATGATTGCTTCCGTGATGTTAGCTGCATCAACACCCACGAGAGTTTGCATGAAGCCGTCAATATAATTGTTTCCTTTCATCACACAGCCAATGATTGGAACCCAAGTTCGTGATTTAGGTTCAAACCAACCATCATCAATTCCTACAGCCGCCGCTCCTTTCTTTAACTTGAAAGGCATCCATCACACCACAATAACCCTTTTAACGTTTCAAAAACAAAATATTTCTTGAAAGATACAATTTTGGGGTATTTCCAATGATGCTTACAGAGGAAGAATGGTTCGAGAGACTTGCCATCGAAGCACAACAAATGAGAAAAACTCAGCCCAATTTCAAGCCCGTGAATGGAAATCTCGCCCATTGGTGGGGACAAATAATAGGAACAGGATTATATGACGGAGTTTTTACCATTGAAGTCATCATCCCCCGTGAATATCCTTTTACACCGCCAAAAGTCTATTGGAGAACACCAATTTGGCATGTCAACATCTACAAGGAACAAGTGTGCCTAAGCCTACTAGGAAAAGATTGGGTACCTGCTTCCTCCATTTCTGAGGTCATTGAAGCATTACGAGTACTCCTCACGCATCCTAACCCAGATGATCCTTTAAATCGAGAAGCTGCCAGTGAATTTAAAAAGGATTATCCCCGATTTGAGCGAAAAGTACGTGAATATCTCCATAAATATGCCACCTGGGAGTACAATCGCACGTTAAAGCCACGAACGGTAAATATCTTTGCTCGACGGCAATGAAAAGTCTTCTTTCCCTAATCTATTGGTAGAACCAAGCACTATTCACGACAACATCTATGTCGACAGATATCCATTCCTTTTCTTTTCTGTACTTATCCTTTTCATGTAAAATCCTAACATAACCAAATATTTCAGGATCATACCAATAAACTTCGCTAATAAAGGCCTTTTGAACAGTAAATTGATTAAACTGACGATCCCATATCTCACCATTCAAGCCTTCATACCAAATGACTTCTCCATTAATTTGTCTTAATTTTTCCTTAAAGATCTTACATAATTCTTGATACATAAATTCAAGCTGTTGTACCGTGACGGGAAAAATATTCCAACTTAAAATGGTATTAGAGTCTCGATGTTTAATTTTTTTTGTATAATTATGAATCTTCCATTCCCGAAGGAGATGATCCACCGAATTTGTCAGTGTATCTATTATCGCCTGTAGTGAATTCATTGCATTTCATCTGAAAAAGCATGTTCGGCTGAATTACCTTGATTTTCTATATTTCTTTCTTCGTCCGATTTAGTCTTCGAAGTAGAAAGCTTTTTGGAAAAGGAATTCAATCCATCATTAGCATCCGAATTGATTAAATGCTCATCACTCCTGCCAACATCAACGACACTTTCAGTCTTTGGCTCAGTCATGAAAGCCCGCATCAACTCTAACACGTAGCTTCTTAGTTCATTCACGGTTCGTTCTAGCAAGGTAATGGAGTCAGCAAGTAATAATCGAGCCTCCGTGATATCTTGCTGATGATTTTTCTTGAGCAAATCAAGATCCTGATAATATTCTAAGAGAGCGACACTCATCTTCTTTATTAATGATAACAATTGTTCATTTACTGAATTTTGCTCGTCTTGACGAGTTCTTATCTCTGTTTTCAATTCATCTTTAATTTTTTCCAATTCCTGATGAACTAATTGTTCAAGATCGGATGTTCCCGCCTCACGACCAAGTGAATCAATCTT
>JAJRXH010000489.1 GCA_024276395.1 archaeon | reverse complement strand
CTTAACCACTATTGTAAAGAATGGATTCCAATCTAATGGAGCGTTGATATCCTTTGGCACGAAGGTATCATTGATCTTGACATCGAGTTCCCAAATACCAGGAGTCGATGCCGTAAAATTAAATGGAATCGACCAAGAATACCCGGGTTCCAAGGATTCTTGCAAGTTAACGGTAGCAACGATCACTTCTTCACCAGTAAAAGAATTAGTAGCAATGATCTCAAGATTACCACCAGTATGCGGTGTCAGGCCAAGATTATAAAGAGTTACCTTGAAGGGAAGCACATCACCAACCAACGGAGTCCTTGTCAGATTCTGTTGGAGTTGCCACAAGGGATGTAACCGAGCTTCTGGATATGGGATGAACAAGACGACAGTATCAGCCGTGTAGGGGATGTTAACCGACGTGCCATTTTGGAGGTAGAAATCCACATCCAAAGTATAATAATACCAACCACCGCTACTCCATCTGGGATACATCTTGAGACTCGTATTGAAAATGCTCACGCTTGAAAAATTAGCTGGAATGATGATCTCGATGCTTTGAACATTTTTCCATTCCACTGGTCTCGATCCAGAATGTTCAATCAATTTTTGTCTTGCTAGGATTCGTTGAATTCCCCAATAAATGGGATTATCGGGATCGTCATAACCTGGATACATCTTGAGACTCGTGTTGAAGATAAGGCCCCTTCGATAGATCTCATAAGCCTGTCTTTGAATTTCTTCATCAAAGATTGGTTCACTTTTCTTGGGCTTTTCCATATTGACTACATCAATTGATCCCTTGGCTTTCATTTTTCCCTTCCTTGTCAAGGGATGTCCCTTAGCCCATTGATCATACTTGCTTTGCGTGAAAATCTCTGATAGCAATTCAACGAGTAGTTGAAGCCAAGATAGATAAATCTCTGGATAACCCTCTGGCCATTTCTCTCGGAGAAAGGCATCAATCATATCAAGAATTCTTTCAAGGAATTTCTTGTCAGAAAGCTTATCTAATGCTGGAAATAAAATGGATAGATCCCCGATTTTTCCCATTTTCTTCTTGACTAATACTAACTTTCTGAGATGGTTGATGATCTCCCTCAAGACTTCCGTGAATTTCTTCTTGATTTTAGAATCAAGATATTCCTCTTGTTGAATTGTCTTCAATAAATTTTCAAGAAAACTAATCATATCAAGACGATACAATCTCTTGCCGCTATCTGAATCGACAGATTTTGGGGTTAACTTATAGGCTCTTTGAAAAGCTCTTGCTAAAGAATATTTTACGGTCTCATTTGATGACTCAATCATGTTGGAGCTTAAGAGCTTCAGTAACACCTTAAAAGCCTTGGCCATTTTAGGAAATGATGTCATGTTAAATGCGGCTATCGAACTCTTGGTGATGCTTCGGTTTTCTTTCTTTAATATTTCGTTGACCTTTTTCCATACCTTTGCATGGTTTTTCACTAACCATTTTGCCAGCTGTTGTGGGGTTTTCTTGCAAGGGTCCCTTGCAAGTTCTTTTAGAAAGACGCTGTAATCAAAAGTATCCCATGGTGGAGTTTCGCTAAATCCAACGAAGTATTTTACCAAGTTCTCCATTCCCAATGCGGCCGCTGTTGAGAAAATCGCACTGTAACAAGTATCAAAGATAGCTAAATCTAAGGGTTTCTTTGTAACTTTCTTGTATTTTTTCAAGGCAGCTTGAATCTCAGCCACGGTAAGAGCATCACTTTTACCGTTTTTCTTGGAGTCCACGGTCTTGTCATCCGCATATTCTCCGTTAGCATGGCCATGGTCCCAAATGATGAGAGCAATCTTGTTATTTGGACATTGCTTGCGTCCCCAATTCAAGAAATCATAAAGTGTCGCAGCACTTCCCATGTTAATTTCACCAAGATCTTTCACCAATTTTAAAGTCCCATTCGAAGCTATCGCTCTGTATCTCACGGCACCAGTTTTTTCTTTCTTTTCCGTGGGCAGTGTTGGAGCTGAACTATATCCTTTTTTCAGCATGATCATGGTGTTTTTTTCTTGATGCCGATCAATTTGGACAAAAATGCAGTTACAATCTGGCTGGCCTCGAATTCCTCTAAGAATCTCCCTAACATCTCTTATTGCCGCTTGTTCTAGATCATTATCTGCAGAAATGTAGAAAAGAAGCGTCCAACAACTCGAATTATCAGCACATGAACTACTTTCTGCGCTAGACAACATCCGTTTCAACGTTGTCGTGTCTTTCATTCGTGAAAAGATAGTTGTATCATTCTGCTGCATCAAAAGCTTAGTCTTCTGTTGATTGATTCCCTTATTTTCAGTGGACGGTATGCCATCAGACAGAGAAGGCAGAAACTGTTGTGCAGAAATGATAAACACGACAAGGATTACGATGATCTTATTTCTCATCCTCATCATTTACTTCCACCATTCTATTTCTCATTCCGTTTTAATCTGTTTTACAAATTTTAGCAACGCAAAGTGATGATTAAGCTTTTTAGATGCCTTTGAGAGCAATGCTAGTGAAAAACAGCAGTTGATGTAGAATGCTAACCATAAAGAGATTCCGAAGAGACTCGATTAGATTGCAGCATGAGCGATATAAATATTTTTCCAAAAAAATCATTTAGCTCCATGGGATGATTACTTTGAGTAATTCTAAAAGAAACGAAAAATAGTCAGGTGCAGAAGACAATTCATGGAAACTTGAAGTCACGACAACTTGAAAAAATATTTGATTTTAATTTCTTCCATCATTTCTTCCCTTAAAAGTAAGCATTGAGGAGGTACTGTTGAATGAGTCGACTTAGCAAAAAATTGCAAATCGTCCCAGGAGAGGTATAATCGTGTCGCCATTTGGTCGAGAACTAATCATCACTGTCAAGAGACCATTCAATCAATATGGAATTTCCTTGGATCTAGATGGGCCACATTGTACAATCTGTGGCCATCCAATCATCATCACGGACGACATGCCAGAAAATGTAAAACAAGAACGGATCGCTAAATTAAAGAAAACACTCACGGAACTAGGATACTTATATCCGGAAGAAGATCTTCAGTACTTCCTACCAGCTTGTAAATTAGATGAAGATAGTTGGGTGCATGAATACTGTTTAGATGATGCCTTTGATCCAGAATGAAAAAGGTTGACGATTAAATGAAAACAAAGTTAATTACTTCAGTTAAACACGATAAATGGTATGATATCACATTAACTCTTGGCGAAAACATGGTAACGTATCCAGGAGATCCTCGACCAATCTTTCAGCAGAATCCATTCCTTTTAGAAGAAGGAAAACAGTTAAGCATCACCAAGATGACTTTCTTGAACCATCTAGGAACCCACGTGGATTATCCCAGTCATCTCATCGTAAATGCTCCTACATCAAGTGATATTTCATTAGACACATTGATGGGGAAGGCATTCGTGCTTGATGTCACATCGGAAGCCACGACAATTTCCATCAAACTACTAAAAAAGAAACTAAGAGAGAACCAACTGAAAGATTCCATCTTACTGCTCAAGACTGGTATTAGCAAGCATTTAGTCAGAGGTGAACGAATGACAGAATATCCCGTATTGAGCATTGAAGCTGCAAATTTTCTTGTTGAGCAAGGATTAAAGGCCATTGGTATCGACTCCCTTTCCATTGACCCAATTGATAGTCCAAATCTTCCTCTCCATCATATATTTCTCGAGGCCAAAATTCCCATCATTGAAGGCCTTTATCTAGAAAAGGTATCAGAAGGCGAATACTGGCTGATCTGCTTACCTCTCAAACTTGAAAAACTAGATGGCGCTCCAGCAAGGGCAGTTTTATTCGAACTAGAAAAATGAAGGTTAAAAAAGTGAAAGAGTCCACCAAGTTACTAGAAAGGTCTGACAATTGCCAAGAAGATGTTTAGGACTATCAAAGCGCTGAACACGTAAGATAATATCACTTTTTTCTTGAAAATGAGTAAAAATTCGTCAGTTTTTTTCTCTGAGCCACTGTCACTCTCTAACTCTCTCATCCTTTTCCCGAACCAAAATAATGTCAGAAAGATTCCAAACAAAAGAACAAGGAATGTGAGTTGTTTCAGTGCTAACCAAGCGTTTCCTGGTGAAAAGTCAAACCATTTTCTTCTAACAAGATATCCTCCGGTTACGAGCAACACGATTGCCGACAATGCTTCAATGATCAAGATTTTCAAACCCTTCTTGGCCACACTTGTAGAAGCAAGTTCATCCTTTAAAGATTTTTTGAACAAGTAGAAGACGACCATCATCGAAAATGAAGCAGATAACCAAGATACGACTCCAATAACGTGGAAAAAGACAACAATGCTTTCAATGAAACTTTCTTCCATCACCTTACACCTCTAGACCGTAAATCGAATACGCCATGAACACTTGAATGAGAAACTAGTTTAAAAGTAATGATTTGGCAAGAACTTATCTCAAGACAGAACCGATGAACATTCCACCCTTAACTTTCATATGACTAAAAAAATAAATTACATGATCTGGCGCATGATCTAACATCATTTATAAAAGAATGGGTGCTACAGTTACGTGAAAGTAATCCAACAAGCAAGTCAAGCAAGAGTCGATGCCTAATGTGGATGCTTGCCAGCATGCTTTACTTGCTCGCAGCCGGACTTGCGAGCTACTTGATGGGCAGATTAATTGGACTAAAAAAGAATGGAGTCCTCCATCTAATCATTGAACTATTATTCCTAACAGCAGTAACAACTTCATCGGCAGTATTTGCCCTAACTGCAACTAATCCAAAAATAGCAGGCTTTTTCTTGATGCTCTTCTTTGAAGCTAGCACGCTTACCATGTTCGGAACTGTTTTTCTTTTTCTTTTCCTCAATGACCGCTTCATCGTTACGATAGAGACAAAATTTACCCGCTGGTCACGATACCGGAAACCCTTCTTGTTCATGTTTAATGTCGCGTTGGTATTTTTCTTATTGTTAATGGCAGCTTTATTCCCCCTACCAGAAAACATCATGATGAAATCATCAAGTGGTTGGTGGTACAATCTTAATGAAACCTCTCGTCTCACGAAATTCATCCTCTTAATTCTTTCAGAAAGTGCGTACTTGTTCATATTTTTTTACTTAATTAATATTTCCTCAAGAGCAAAGGGTTTCTTGAAACAAGAACTCAAAATTGCCATGGAATTTGCCTCCGTTCCAGCAGCATTAACTATTTTTGCCGTGATCGGGGATAACATCCTTGATGCACTGGCTCCAGATTTTCGTCCCTTCTTGGAGGCTCTCATCATCATCATCGGCTTAATCATTTTTTATTATCTCTTCTTCGTCAAGCATGTTTATTACCGCTATGCACGGTATCGCCTCCCTAGATTCTTTGAGATATTAGGCCAACATGCACCCGCGCTAGCCGTGATTGATCTTGAAAATGAGTCATTCATTTCATCAACGGCAAAATTCAAGGATATCATCAGATTTGTCAAGCGACGGAAAATAAATGCCACGAAAGTAAGGACAGGTACTAGTATTAGTAACCAAATCACCAACAACTTGTTTACTTACTTGAAATCAACCAAGAGAAAATATCATCATGGAAAGAGAATGATCACGTACGATGAGCCCTTTTCCATCAATAACGAATTTTACCAAGTTGTCCTTCACAAGATACCCAACCTCGACCTCTATCTAATATCAATGACAAACGTGACTAGGTGTGAGAACCTTAACACGCATCTTCAGCAATACATCAATGATTTTAACTTGTTCATTTCCACAGCATTTCATGAGCTAGGAAATGCCCTTCAACCCATTCTTGGATTCATGGAAATCCTGAAAGAAGAAGTCCAGAATCAAATTACAAAAGACGAACTGATCACAGATGCAATGGATACCATTGAACGCAATGTTTTTAGGCTGAAGGAATTACTACAACTATTTCGACTCATTGGAAAAAATCAAGCTAACTTTCTCGATGTTGACTTGGAAGTCATTAACTTGACCCAAATACTCAAGGAAACCGTTCATAATTATGAATCACAAGCAAAAATCAAAGGAATTGCACTGCACGTTGATCTACCTCCTGAAGAAATTTACGTGCTCGGTGATAGGACGTATCTTCCCATCACGATAGTAAACATCCTTTCTAATGCTTTAAAATTCACCCCTAGTGGTGGTCAAGTAAGCATTCGACTATGTACACCGAGACATTGTCCCGTGGATCTTCCACTTGATCGTTCACAAGTCTGCCTTGAAATTTCCGATACAGGGATTGGGATAGATCCAGAAGAGATGGAAATCATCATTAATCCCTTCAAGCGTGGAAAAACTTCAAAATCAGCTTTCGATATGGGGTTAGGCATGTACATTACGAATGAAATCGTGAAGAAACATGGTGGAAGACTGGAAATCATTTCTAATGGAAGAAATAAAGGCACGACAATACGAATGTATCTCCTTAGAGCACATCCTTGAACTTGGAATGAATTGATGTGCTCATGTTAAATGCTCTCTTTTTTCATCAGAGCCAGATTTCACGTCTCAAACAGCACCTTTTTATACCGAAAGATCTCAAGCTTTAACTGGTAAAGCAAGCATTGACAAAATCTCCAGAGTGGAAAGGTTTCTTAGTTATACTTTCATTTTTATTCATCATTTCTTCCAATCCTACTTTCTTTCCTCCTTTCCACGTGTTTAGCGTTATTAAGGTGGTTATGGATGGGTTTAGTATCATTAATTCAAGAAATAAAGAATAAAATTGCTGGAAAAAAAGACAAAAAGTCTGACTCGATAGCCCCAAGAACAAGCCTAGAATATGTCTTGATCTTTCAACAGTCTGGATTACCCATTTACACGCGCTGTATGGGCCAAGTGTGCAAGATGATGGCAGTAGATGAAACATTACTTTCGGGATTCCTTTCAGCCATCTCGACGCTGCCTTCGATGTTTGGACAAGACAGTTCAGAGCGAATGGCAATCGAGCTAGGAAAATTCAAGTTAATGTTTCACCCCACGAAGAAAAACAATCACATCATCTGCATTGGCATCCCCGCCGAACAATATAATCAAGAAGCAGAATCAAGCATCCGTGAAGCTCTGTCAGAAATCGAAAGAGTTTTAGAAGATGAATTTCGAGACGAAGACTGGAATTTCTTGAGTAGGGAAAAGATTTCACGATTGGAACATGCCTTAGCTGAACAAGTATTCTTGAAGTACTTTGAAGTTTCAGAAACCCCCCACGAACACGATGAGAAGTGTCCCTTAGGACCTGTTGGCATCATTGAGCCAGAAGGACGACGACAGAATCAACCAATTTGGACGAGACTTTCTAATTTATATAAATCCATGAAAAACTAGATGGAATGAAACAAGAATGCTGATGGAAATCATTTCATTACTTTATCTTTCCATTATAGTCGGTATGCCTCTTGGATTAATTGGATACATCGGTCGAATTCTTTTTCGTCCGCATGCTGCCCCTTTTTGGCTCAATCAAGTTCACTTCCGTCCTATTAGTGATGGCAGTGCAATCCAGTGGTCTCCAATCCGCGCGAAGGATGTAACAAGGATGTTTGCCCCCATCATCCGACACCCCGTACGACTAAGAGGCCCACCTCCCGTGGAAATGTGGTATGAGATCCTCCCACCAACAAGAAACGAACCTTCTAACATGATTACCATTAATTATCGAGTGATATGGCCTGCAGAAATCCATCCTTCTCCCGTTGTTGACAAACTCTATCGTGTCTTTCGCAAGTTTTACTATGGTTCTAGTGAAGATATTGAAATCATTCAAGTCACGGCTAATTTAGACAATAAAATCATCACTCAAATCAAAATGGAAACGGATTCTAGTCAACAACCCGATGTGTTTCTTAGTGACCATGCCAAGGTCGTGCTAAAACGAAGAGGTTCATCTTTTGAAGTATGGCTTAATCAGAAAAAAATAGATACCATCACGCTCCAGTTCAAGGGCACGAGACCAATAATCGAAGTGCTTACTTGGAATCACGTCTTCTCCATTAGATACACCAACAAACCGAGCGAGCTGCACGATCTTCCGCTAAAACCAGTCACAAAAAATCTTCATCAAAGATATCGCCTTGACCGACGAAGTCACTTTGATGATAATCACCAATTCCTCCAGAAACACGAAAGAAAAAAACGTTCACCGGAACGTCAACCTCCATTAATGAGGCTATCCAAGTTCATTCTCCATGGCGCATTACTTGTATTTGTGACAACTTTCATAGGAATGATGTCACTACCAATTATTGGACTCAAGTAAAACACGATACGTGTTAACCTTGGGGAACACAAAAACCGTGAAAAATCGCATACTAGAATGTGGATCTTCTTCCTGTATTATCCACATTTCTCATGTTTTCTAACATGTCGTGATCTTAGCCCCTTCATTACTTGCTGTTCCCACATGAAGATCTGCCTTTAGATTAAAATCATCAAGAATTCCCTCAAGATATTCTTTTATTTCAATTGCCCGTGATTTATCCTCTAAAATGCAATATAATGTAGGTCCTAATGCAGACAATCCACAAGCAACATTCTTCTCGTGAAGATTGCGCATGATTTTTATCATTCTACGATCCACTAACTTGAGTTCCGCTTTCTTGAATCCAATAAACTGAAGAGAATTGATTGCCTTTCTCACGCTAACGAGATCACCCTCAACAAAACCTGGAATTAACTGCATCATCACGAGACGAACTACCTTCCCCACATCATCTGCCGGAATGGGACAGTTCATTTCAAATGCTTGTGATTCGTCAAAAAAGCCATTTCCAAGACGCGTGGCATTTGAGGAATCGATCACGAGGAAATGCCAGTCCCTAGGAACGGAACGTCGCATCAAGATGGGTGGTGGAGCTCGTATCATTGTTGAATAGGGAAGGAAAAATATGCTTCCTTCTGGATCTTGACTTGAAATATGATGGCCACCATCAACAATGAATCCTCCAGAGTCAAATGCTGCGATTCCAATTCCGGAGGTACCTCCTCGTTGCAATTGCCTTGCTAAATGAACTGTCGCGGGTACGGTCTCCTTGTCATCCAGGATGAACAATGCTTTTGCAATTGCTAAATACAGCTGTGTCCACGAACCTAATCCCGCATGCTCTCTAATGATTTCATTGACAGTGATGTTGAAGCTCTGATGAGTAAATCGTGGAAATACCTCTTTCACGCGCTGTAGTGCAAGTTTCACGCGTTGTCGTGCTTTTCCATCGACGTGGTCTTCATTACTGCTTTCATTTCGTTTAATCGTCATCTTCCAACGAGGAAATTCCAAGGCAACCCCACATCCCCCATTCACCCGCCCTATTTCACCATTTAAATCGAAAAGAGTAAAATGGAGGCGACTAGGAGTTCTAACGAAGATTTCCATGATGATGCACTCTACCCATCACTTGGATGTTTGTTAAATAACCTTTAAAGAAAACTGTTCTATTTTTGGCCCGTTTTAATCCTTTCAACTAACCAATTCCATGCTTCATCCACGCCATCATTATACAAGGCGGAGATCTGATGCACCGCAAAGGAGTGAGGACGTTTTGACATTACTTCACGCAAGTTGAGTGCCTCAATGATTTGATCAAGCGGCATGGCTTCGGCAAGATCTTTTTTATTAGCAAGAAAGAGAAAAGCTGCCTCTGGGCGTGCCCACGTGGAGACCTTTTGTAGCCAAGTACCTGCTTCCTCTACTCTTGAAGGATCTGCTGAGTCAAATACGAATACAATTCCTGCAGCTTTTTTAATCTGGGCCTCCCAATAAGCATCACGAAATTCAGCTTGGCCACCGATATCAACAGCCATTAGATCTAACCCTTCGATGGAGAGCACTTCCATATTCATTCCCATCGTGGGGATATAATCTTTTTCTGGTTCTTTTCCTTTCAATCGAGTGATTAAGGTGGTTTTCCCAGCATTTTCCAATCCCACGAAAGTTACTGCCGTGGTGACTTCTTTATCAAAAATTTTCATCGTGGTCTGCCACCGATTTATTTTATAATCGAGATAGATGCCAGTAACTTATATCCATGAAGAGGCACCTTACCATCATTTAAAAGAGTTTTTCATTACAAGTCGCGAAATCTCTGGAAGCAAGCTAATCTTGGAATCCATTTCTCTTGTGCACTCATTTCTTTAGTACTCATCTTTCATAAAAAGGGTCTGGGCAAGCAAGTTGAAAGCTTGATTAATGTTCTCCCCTGTTTTTGCAGATGTTTCAATGTAGGGAACTCGCAATTTATTGGCCAGTTGTAATCCATCATCTGGATGCAAGATTTCGTGATCTTTCTTGATTTTAGGATCACTTCTCAAATCAATCTTATTCCCAACTAAAACGATTGGTACCATCCGAGAAGATCCAGAATGAGTCCAAATATCGAAACACCATTCTTCAGCCTCCGCTAATGTTTCTGGACGTGTAATGTCAAAAACAACCAAGGCAGCGTGAGATCCATAAATATACATTTTTCGCAGCTTTTCAAAGGCAGGCTGTCCAGCAATATCCCAGATTTGCCAATTCATCGTGATAGTTGTTCCATCTAATTGAGATGTCGTTTGTTTCAATGCGAAATCGGCACCAAAAGTTTGCTTGTACGTTGCCTCAAACCCCATTCCCAGGTAACATTTGCGGATGGAAGTCTTTCCAACTCCCCAACTTCCACCTAATATGACTTTAACTATTTTGATCTGATCTTCAGCAAATTTTCTCCTAAAATAACCCCTTTTCATAAAATTCACTCACGTATCGTGATTGTTCATGAATTTCATTCCTTTATAATGGGGGTTTTATTAAAAAATTTCCTAGTTAGAGATCTCTGAAATCATGAAAACAAATATCATCTACTTCAGAGGTGTCCTCACATCCTATAAGACGAAAGAGATCATCACAATTGAAAAACCAGAAACAAGTATCGGTGCGAGAAAGATTTCTAATGATGAGAATGAGGGGCAACCAGGGATGATGACCGCAAGATCTTGTCATTTAAGAAAAAAATGAGAAATCACCCGTAAGCAGGGGTAATCCACGAGACCTCGTGTTTTATCCTCATAACTCGAGGAGCAATCTTGGTCTTGGCGATGACTCGGTGATGATGCCTAAAATCTATGAATCACTTGCAAGATAACGTGATTAACAAGACCGAGAAGAGAAAAAAGGGGAAAGATGATATGTAACCTGCATCTGGATGTGAAAATTATCATCCGTAAGCACTTATAATCCAACGAAGAAGAAAGTTAATGGCGATGATGGCTGAGCCACCCACGAAGGTCACCTGATGTCGTGATGATGGATTGACACGAAAGGGTGGCAACACCAGAGCTGGGGATCGTCACGGGGCAATACAAGCCTTCCATTGAGCAACACGCCCCGCAATGAAGTGGAAGCTGCCATTGCCCATACACGATCCCTGTTCACGAAATTTCTTGGTGTTTTCGAGATTCAAGCAAGGTTGTTCTTCCCCATCGTAACAACATCGATAAAGACTCGAGTATCATGAGATTTCATCTTGTTGAGTGATGTTTTCTTTTTTCCAATCTTTCAACAGCAATTCAGCAGCTATGAACAGCATTTAGTTCCGATTTTCAATCACGAAAGATACAGAAGATTGTCTTGAATGCTTAACGTGATGCTCTCTTACAAATTAATTAATAAATATGGAAGAAGAAATCCTACACTTGTTTTATCATGACACCAACAATTTACGAGAGTTATATTCATTTCCCCTTGAAGTATTTAAAATGGCGGGTTGTTATTTCAAAATACGTTTTAAAAGAAAGGGATGACTGAATAAGCCTCCAATTCACGTGTCATCACCAATGACTCGTGAGAAAAAGTTTTTTATAGGCAGATACCACGTGTCACACGTAGACAAAAACGAAATTTTGCCAGTAATACATTGATATCATATCTCACCCTTGATGTCACCATGAGATAACCTCCAATCTAGGAAGAGGACACTCATGTATTCTGTAATCGCTAATGCAGTCAAACACCAGAAAGTGTGACACGGCACGGCCATTGATATGAAATAAAGAATAAATCACCTAATTTTGAAGACCATGAGCACCTAGACACGTGCAAGCAGAATTGAATGAAGTACGACACTGATAAACATCTACCCGGTGAAATTCAAGGTGAATTCAAGACTGACAACGAGTCAAGAACTGATCCAGTTATTAATTGAATCTAGAGATCTGGTTCATGGCCCAATCACGAAAAATGATCGTGAAAAAGTCAATCAAAAAAAGAACAAAGGCTTTTTTCTCCTTGACTTGTTCATTCTCTTCACGTTTCTGTTGTTATTCTTCTTTAGAGATAAAAGTTCATTTCTTGAAAGTCTTGAAACAACACGTATGTTCATTTCCACATCATCTCAGCACGATTTAGCATCGTTAAAGAAAATTTTCGTCAAGATGCTGCTTACTCACAACAATGAACTTCCAGAAATCTCGATAAAAAACCTAATCGAAGAGATTATCTTCAAGAATTTTCCAAGATATGAAGAATTCTCGATGAATTCGTCTGACTTTTTAAAATTCATTGACATTTTTCAGAGCAAAATCGACCAACATTACCAAAAAAGGGAAATAAAAATCACGGAAACAGACGTAGGAAGATACGTCCAAAACATCTTAAATGATGAAACCAAGAAAAAGACTGGTTCTTATTATACCCCCACGGAGATTGCCACTTTCATTACAAGATCTACATTAGAAACATTTCTCCTAGAACGATTGAAGGAAAATTTCAACTCTCTTTCATTCACTAGCATAAAAGAAGCGATAACTACTGATAATGATGAAATAGCCTCCTTCTTATCAAAAATGCTCCAATACATCAAAATTTTGGCATCCGCACTTGGTGTGGGGCACTTTGCCGTACCAATGATCAACACATTGGTGGATCTATGGCTAGAGTTAATCCAGTGCCATCAGCACCTGAAGAAAAAACTCCTAGATAATCATCCCGTGATCTCTCGAGAAGGACCTACCTCGTGGAATCTTTTGAAAGCGTTCATTGGCATAAAATATTGCATCCCAGCAATTTATGGAGCCGATACTAATCCAATTGCTGTCGCTGCTTGTAAGATTCGAATGTTCTTCTCGATCATGAGTCTCTTACCGAGAGAAAAGATCAAGGAACTCCTTTCATGGATTAGCAATAACTTGACCTTCAATCTTGTCGTGGGAAATTCCTTGATGGGTTTTGTAACAGTTAATGACTTGCAAGAAGCTGTGAAAAATGCTCTTTCCACGGAAAATTTCGTCAAGATAACAAGTCGTCATTTAACTCAAGTGAAAATAATACTTGCTGAGTTACTGAAAGCAGATCAAATCGTCGTCAATGACGATTCGTATCTGAAGAAAGACCAAAGAGAAAAACTTGAACAACACGCACGTGCCATGCTAGATCTCTCGAGAAAAACTTCGTTTTCCTCTCAGGTAATGGATCAACAGACCTTCATCAACTTCATTCATCTCCATTGCGTCTTGATGGGTCAAATAAGAGATATTCGCAAAGAAGTCATCATCAAAAAGGGAGATCTTCACCCTTTCATTAGAACGTGCCTAACCCTAAATGACCTAATCATCCAAATGATAGATGAAATCTGGAAGGAACAAGTTCACGTGAAACTACCCCTTGAAAATGACCTTCTGCCCATTCATTGGTTCTTAGAATTTCCAAAAGTTTTTTTCACTAACTCTGGTTTTGATTTAGTAATTGGAAATCCCCCTTATTTGGTAGAAGTTCGTGATAACAAGAACATCTTTCGTAGTCTCAAGCGCTCACCCATTGGCTTAAAATATTACGAGCAAAAGGTCGATCTTTTTTATTTTTTCATTTCATTAGGAATTGATCTCATGACTCAAGGGGGTATTTTGGGCTTCATTGTACCAGAGTACTGGATTAATAGACTTTTTGCTAGAAAATTAAGAAAAAAAATATTTTCTGAGTCGATTCCACGACACTTCATCTTTTTCGGCAGGCATCCAGTCTTCGAACGGGCTCCTGGCCATCATGATATGATCCTCATTCTCGAAAAACGAGATCCCAAGATGGGAAGTGAAGGAAAGACGTGCAATATTTGGCATCATCAATGTAAGGAACCAAGTTGTCGAAAAGATCTCTCATTCACGTGGTTAAACGATAAAAACAAGCGGAAAAACTACTTCAAGGAATTTAACGTTCCACTTGCCTTGTTATATGACTTCAATAATGATTTGCTTCACGTATCCTCATGGGAACGCTATCAAACGTATGAAAAAGTCGCATCACGATCACTATATCTCACGACCAACGAAGTCCAGCTCGGTCTCACGGCTCCGCAAAATGTCGTCACCGCACGGGGATTAAGAAAAGTGTTTGCATCGAAGGATAAATGGAAGGTAGGAGAAGGGATTTTTTCTCTTAGCTTGAAAGAATTTCGTCAGAAAAAATGGTCATCTCATGAACTGACATTATTTCGTCCTTTCTTCATGGCACGCGATGTCAAGGCGTTTCATTTCAGTATGCACGTGGAAAAAGTCATCATTTACACGGACCAAAAAAATCTACAGCAGGTTTTAGCACGTCCAAGGCAATATCAAAACATTAGATCACACCTTGATCATTTTCAGCCTCTCATCACTTCAGATCACAGACCTTACGGCTTGCATCGTGCAAGACAGCCTGAATGGTTTGAAGTCCAACATAAGATTATTGGTGTTCGCAAGACGCCGCAACCAAGATTCGCGGTCGTTCCCATTCCCTACTATGTCGACCTTTCATGCATCCTCATCAAGCTTCAAGAAAATGCACACTTGTCACCGTATTATGTTTGTGGGATCCTCAATAGCTCATTTGGTCGTGAAATGCTACATTATCTTAAACATCAAGGACATCACTTACAAGTAGACAAGTCAGTTCTGCTCAAGTTCCCCATTCCCCGGCCAAATAAAGAAATTCATGATGCCGTTGCTTGGATTTCCAAGGCATTACACTGTCTCAATGCTGCTAGTGAGCATCAGACCATCGAGCTCTCACTGACCTCAGCACTCGTGAACCTTATGGAACAGCTAGTTGATGACTTAGTAAAGGAGTCACGAAATTCGAGAAACTGGAAAAAATCTCTTTCTTCCCTACCAGAGTTATCCTATCCAGATTGGATCAGACCTCCAAGAATGGAGGACCTCCTAAAAACAGAAACTAGTTCCTTCCGATTGAAAATATTAAAAGATTTGATGGTAAAAGACATCCAACTCATTAAAAAACGGCTTTCCCAATTATGGTGAAAAGACAAGAGAGGATGACGAAAAGAAATGGAGATGAAAAAAGTGTCGTATCCAAGATCCATGGCAACTCATTTCGTGGGAGTTGGTGCTGTCGTCATTCATGATAATAAGGTCTTATTAGTCAAGTTGAAATATGGCCGTGCACGAGGTCTTTGGTTAATACCGGGAGGAATGGTCGATCCCGGTGAAACACTTCAAGAAGCCGTCA
Organism: archaeon; assembly: GCA_024276395.1. GTDB lineage: Archaea > Asgardarchaeota > Heimdallarchaeia > Hodarchaeales > S146-22 > JAJRXH01. The sequence goes on along the minus strand of JAJRXH010000489.1, from coordinate 376 downwards.
TTCGTGAAGTAAAAGAAGAAACAGGAATGAGAATCAGACCAGAGGGTATCATCGGTATCAGAAGCATGGTACGCTTAGAAGATGGGCTAACTGATGTCTACGTGGTTTTTAGTGGCATGCTTCTTTCACCTCCTGAACCGTTAATACCTCAAGAGTCTGAAATAGACCAAGTTGGCTGGATTTCTTTAACACGAATCGACCAAATTGACGTGTCGAGGTATTCGAGAGAGATTGTTCAACATGCACTATCGGGAAAGAGGATGATTCATGACAATGAATTAGCAAAAAAAGTCTTACAAAGAAGAGGAATTCAAAAATTCGAGCAGTATTGGGTTTCCTAATGATATAAAGAATTATGGTAATGGATGTCCCTCAT
>JAJRXH010000488.1 GCA_024276395.1 archaeon | reverse complement strand
GACAATCTGGAAAAAGATGAAAGACTAATTGTAAGAGTACCATTATTAAGATTATCCAACAACCACTGTTCTACAGTCTCACCAACCATTCGCAACGTGTCTTTAGATACGTGTTCAATGGTATCGGATGTCGTATGCCAGTACGGATAATCGAAATCAATGATATCGACTACTGGAATTCCTCGTTGCTTGAAAGGCACGTGATCGTCAATCATTGTATATTTCTGGGAGGGAATGAAAGCATCCTCATGGCCCAACCTTTTAGCCACGTTCCATATTTGCTCCCTCAAGTTCGTGTTTGAATTTCCTTCCCAATAAAATTGTGGATCTTCATCACCGACCATATCCAAGAGAATGAGTGCTTGGACCTTAGATGGGTCTGGCAAATTATTGGCATGAAAAGTTGACCCAACAATCCATGGCCAACCACCAATGCTTCCTTGATCCTCGGCATCAAAGAAAATAAGTTTCACACCTTTCATATTATGGACCTTGATAACGCGTGCTAACTCCAGAAGAATGGCAACCCCAGAAGCACCGTCATTTGCACCAGGAACTGGTAATTTCTGTTTTTGAGCGTCTAATTCTTGATCAGCTAATCTTCTCGTATCATAATGCGCTGCCACATAAATCCATTGTTCTTCCAAGTCATCATCATACCATATCGGCCTAGCAATCAAGTTAACTATCTCAATTGCCTCAGAATTCCACGATTCGTTCGGAATAAATGACTCTCTAGCAATCTTCCAACCTACTTGGGAAAGTTCTTGTTCAATATAGATCCTTACTTGCTCAATCTCACTCGATCCAGGAATTCTCGGCCCTATTTCAAGTTGCTTAGACAAATGCATCATGGCTGTTGTAGAATCAAATTGCAATTCTTGAGAACCTAGAGAAACGTATCTTTGCTGACCAAAAGATGAAAAGGCATGAACAACTAATCCAAGAACAATATACCAGTAAACAAGCCTTCTTATTCTCATAAGAACACCACCAACTAGAAAAAATGATCCTTTTATGACGAGCTATTTACGAATGTCCTTTCCACTTCAACTCTTTAGAATTTTTTATAAAACAAGTGAGGCATACTTAACATGAAAAAATAAAACATCCTCACGAATAAAAATACTCGCTAGAAGGCAACACCTAGGAACGACATAAAAATGCATCCATCAGAAATGATAAAACATGTTGACGAAATTTCGATGTTTTTGGAAAACGGCAGAATCATTCATCACCAAAAACTAAAGATAGAAACACCAAAGAAAAGAAAAGATAATCTTTTAGTTACTGGATTCATTGCTGGCATTGTCGCTTTTTCAAGACAATTAGGATCTGAACCAAGCACCATTGCTATGAAGGATCATTCTTATCATCTATGGCAAGAAGGACCCTTTATTTTTGCCTTGAGAACCACAAGCTTCGTGAAAGAACAAGATGCACAATTCATTTTCAGTCTCATCACTTCTCATCCGGAATATAGTATAATCAGAAAAAAATCCATCAGTAATGATGAGGACGCTAGCAACAAAACATACGAAATTCTGCAAAATTCTTTCAAAAAAATCATCAACGACACTCTAATGACGGCACATCAACAACAGGATGAGGTCGTCGTGCAGAACAGACATCTCGCCATCCTCAGCGATGTGTTTCAGAAAATCTTGCATGAAAAAGTATCTGCAGAATACATCTGCGATAAAATTCTAGCTAGTACCATTAAAAGAAAAGATCAAAAACTAATTGAAAAAACAATTCAATGGCTTGAAATTCTCTTGAAAAACGATTCCTTAAATTTAAATGATGATACCAAGAAAATGCTAAAAGATGCCATCTCATATCTGAAAAACAAGGATTTTTATGAACCTAGAAAAATTATCTATGCCTCTTTATTACATCGAAAGGGAACGTGAGGTAAAAAACAGAAGGAGTGATAGAAATAATGATTGAAAAAAAAGTTAAATACCTCCTTCATCCACGAAAAACAAGAGCAACTCTTTTATTGGCACTCTTGACACTGACATTTATCATGAATGAAGTTACCGCCACGATGGCTTATCTTGTGGATGTCACCCTCATTCCAGAGCAAGTCGAAATGATTATCGAAATCATCAATACCATTCTAGCCATCCTAGTAGCCATTCTGGCCATCTTGGTAGCGCGTCTTCTCAAAAAAACGCCCTTTCAGCTAGGATGGAGTGTCATCACGGGTGCCACGCTCGTCTTTGCAATCTTCGAATTTTATGAACTATTATTAGGACTAAGAATACTTCGCATTGGTGGAATCCGAGACATCCTTGAATTCTTGGTAGTTGCCCTCCTCTTTATTGGATTTCTCATTATCTATCGGTCATATTCATACTACCGTCGTCTCATCGAAGAAGAAAAAGAGGAAAACTAATTCGGCTCCAAACGAACCATACCAATAATGAGGAAAAACCTCCAATACCGTGACGAGGAATAACACTAATGGATGAGCTGATAAATAAAATGAATTCTGAAAAACAAATAAAGCAAATCACGCTCATCATGGATACCGGTCTCGTTCTCCATGATGAATATCTCACGAGAGAAAAAAAGAAGAGTGATAGAAGTGACAGTGATCTTTACGGAGGATTCATTGCCAGTGTCATCGCTTTTTCCTCTGAGTTGGGTTCCGAACTTCTCTCCATCAAAAGAGCAGAAGATATCATTTATCTTTTCAAGGAAAAAAACCTGATTTTCGTCTTGAGAGCGTCGTCAGACCTAAAAAAGGATGAAATTGACAGATTCTTCCAAGTATTAACGAAACAACCCTTATTCAAGGAAATATCCCTCATAACCCAAAGATTAACTGTCGTAGATGATCAAATTAAGACAAAAGCACGGATTTTATTGGAGGAAGTGTTAGAACAATTCGTTGAAGAACAAAAAAGAAAAGAAAAAAAAGAAAAGAAAAAAACAAAGCTCCTTGAAAGATTGTGGTTCAACTTAGATGATTAAATGAGAGTAGTCAATCTCGCCAATCTTCATTCTCTTTTACTTGAAAAACTCAAATTCATCGTGAAGACAGGACAATGATGGCGACTAAATAAGAACAAAAAGCCCTATCCCCATAATTTCAATCTAACTAGATTTCTTTAAAGAATCTTCAATCTACACGCAATTTCCCTTGTTTTGTCAGCGTGCAACCGTTTATTAATCCTTGTTCTCCAAGTAATAATTAGAGGATTCCTAATGAGTACTACTTTACAAGCCATCCAGGAATACCAAGAGTCTGGAAAACTCAAAAAAGCTTTGGATGGTATTCTCGAACTCGAAAAAGACGTCAAGCATCTTGATGCAGCACAAACACTTTCATTATTATTGATGAAAGCACGACTTCTTCTAGAAATGGGATGGCTCCACGAAGCCGAAAACACAATTTCTGAAGCTGATGACCTAATTGAACAAATGAACACGATACCACATTCCACGATACTGGAATTCAAAGTTTATTCTGCAAGAATAGACAGACTAAGAGGATATGGTGTCGAAGCGAGAAGTAAACTGCAACTATTACTTGAAAAACTCGAAAAGAAACGACATTTCATCCCAAAATCTGACTTCATCCGAATCTCAATAATGATACGATTAGAGCTGGCTGTCATCAGCAGAAAATTCGGAAGACTACAAGAATCTCTTAATTTACTAATGCAATGCCTCAATAATCAGAATGATATAGCCGACTACACGAAAGTTCTCTATCTCAATAACCTCATTGGAAGAGTGTACATCAAAATTGGAAACACTAATGATGGCTTTAAATGGATAGAAAAATCACTCAAGGAACTAGAAAACTCCACTCAATTACATTCCTTGAGAATACTAGAGTGCACATATGATAGCATGGCTCTTGGATTCGCCTATCAAGGGAACTTGAAGAAGGCAATAACTTTCTCAAAGGATTTACTTAATTTAGAATCTTTATTAGACACTAACCGTTGCACTGCTGGATACTTGTTCAATCTTCTCATCTTCGCTTCAAAAAATGGAGACTCTAAGACGTTCAAAGAAGCATTCACGAAGTTAGAACACATTGCATTAAGCACTGAAATCGAAGAAACAAAACAACAATATCTCTTGATAAAAGCAATGAGCCTCAAGAAGAAAAACCGACTCGTGTATCTCGTGAAAGCTCAAGAGTTACTAAAATCCTTGATTGAAAGACCCCTAACAAATTACGAAATAACAATTTCTGCCCTATTATCTTTAGGGGACATCCTAACTAGAGAACTCTACATGACTAGTAACCCAGAAATAATTGATGAATTAAAGATTCTCGTCAGTAAAATGCAAGATATCTCACGAATAATCGATTCTCACGAGATTATTGGACAAGTTATGCTGATTCAAGCAAAAATAGCCATGATCGAGAAAAACTTTTCGCAATCCAAGGACTATTTGAACAAAGCACGTCAAATTGCTAATGATCACCAAAATCCGAAATTATCAGCAGCTATATCCGATGGCTATGATAGTCTCCTAAATCTCGCAAATTCAAGCATTCTTAACATGAAATCCAACGAAATACCACACGACATCGTCAGCCACATCAACATAAGTCATGATCTAGATTTTTCACCCCTCATTGGATTAAAACGTAAGGTTTTGGGAAAGGAAAAACCCATTTGGCTAGTTATCCTTACCAGCGGAGGTATCAGCATCTTTTCCAAGTCATTTGATCCAAATATGACGATAAATGACCAGTTCGTCGCCGGACTAGTTGCAGCCATCGACATTCTAGGAAAAGAAAGCCTTCCTGAACAAGGTTCAGTGGAAAGAATTTCCTATCAGGATCACAACATAGTAATCAAGAGATCAAATGGACTGCTATTCTGTTACGCCTTTTCGAAACAATCATGGCCTGCTTTAGAGAAACTAGAGAGATTCATCACCTCACTAAAAGATGAAGAACAACTCTGGGCAGCACTCACGAGAGATATCCCGTTTCTCACTCGTGATGAAAAAATCGCCCTAAATGAAATCTCTAAGGGGATTTTTTGCTGAATCCATAAACCATTTTTCTTAAGAAAAAAGGACAAAATTATTGTACTTGCTTTCTAAACATCTTTAAAAAATTTTTTTATAGATTATCGCATCCAACGAAACCATTTTTAACAGAAAGGAGAGAATGGTCTTAGAACGTTGGGTAATGAATGTGCAGAAAGAGAGTTATTTAGTTCTCCCCGTCATTTAAAAGATGTTTTTAAAAATCCACTCGTTCATTTAAAAACTCCAAGGAGAAGTGAATAACTCTCGAAATGCTAATAATCACTACAATAAATAACCTGGGACTAGAGAGAGTTATTCAGTCATCCCTTCTTTTAAAAAATATTTTTAAATAACAATCCGCCATTTTAAATACTTCAAGGAGAGGTG
>JAJRXH010000487.1 GCA_024276395.1 archaeon | reverse complement strand
TAGCCAGGTGCCAATTGCACGAAAAGGATAACTCTTTGATCACCCTTCCACATTTGTCCAATAGCTAAGCTATCAACGATTTCTTCTAATTCTTCTACTACATTATAAATTTCCGCAGTCCCAATTCGAACGCCAGAGGGCTTGAGCACTGCATCAGAACGACCAAAAAACGTCGCGCCGCGAGTCTTGCTATGAATCACGATATAGTCACCATGTCGCCAGACACGCTTATGCTTGTAGAAATTAAAATAAGCATTTTCATACTTTTCATTGTTGGGATCATTCCAGAAATAAAGCGGCATCGAAGGAGAAGGCAACTCACAAACGAGCTCACCCTGCTGGTCATAAATAGGATTCCCATTCTCATCATAAGCCTTAACCTTCATTCCCAGTGCAGGAGCTTGTAACTCACCAGCATGTACTGGTAATGTCGGACTTCCAGCAAAAAAGCATCCATTAATGTCAGTACCACCTGAGATAGAATTGAAATGAAGGTCCTTTTTAATTTTTTCATACACATATTCAAATCCTTCTGCGGATAATGCAGATCCTGTTTGAGAAATCTCTCTCAAGCTCGCAAGACTGAATACCTCACCAGGTGTGGCATTGATGCTCTTGAGATAATAAAGATAACTAGCACTACATCCAAAGATCGTTACCTTTTCATCGTCAATCAGCTGCCACATCGTCTTCCAATCTGGATAAAGAGGATTTCCATCATAGAGTAAGATCGTAGCGCCTACTGCTAACGATGAAATCAACCAATTCCACATCATCCATGACGGAGATGTGATGTACGTGATGACATCCTCTCTTTTCAAATCTGTATGAAGAATGAGTTCTTTCAAGTGATTAATGAGAATTCCTCCAACACCTTGGACCATACATTTTGGTTTTCCAGTAGTTCCAGAGGAAAACATGATAAACAAGGGATGATCAAAGGCAACTTGCTCGAATTTTATATCCCTTTCACTAGAATTACTCAAGAAATCTTCGTACAAGATTGCACCTGGAATTTCAGAAATATCTGGTTGCTCATTCATATAGGGAATGATAATGACCTTCTCAAGGGATGATATTCCGCCTACCAATTCCTTGACTTTTTGAAGATGATTAAAGTTTTTTCCTTTATATCTATATTCATCAATGGTAAATAATACCTTAGGTTCTACTTGACCTAGTCGATCCAGTGCTGCCTTTGATCCTAATTCTGAGCCACAAGACGACCATACCGCACCAATGGAGGTAGCACCAAGCATAGCAACAGCCGTTTCAATGATATTGGGCATATAACCGACAACTCGGTCACCAGGTCGAATCCCCAGGTCTCGTAACGCTGAAGCAACCTTGACAACAACAGAATATAGCTGTGAATAGGTCATTCGTACTTCCTTACCGGTTTCATTCTTAAATATAAAGGCCAGCCGATCATCTCGATATCGTAGTAAATTTTCGGCAAAGTTAAGCCTTGCTCCCTCGAACCACTTAGTTTTGGGAGGAAATTCCTCCAAGCTTGTCACTACAGTATCATATTTTCGTGACGAGATGATTTCCGCGAAATCCCACATATCCTCCCAAAATATTGGAATATTGTCAATAGACCAATCATATAACTCCCAATAATCACGAAGATTAAGCCCGTGCTTTTGATTTACAAATTCGATAAATTTAGTCATATTTGCTTTCTTCACCCGTTCATCAGTTGGTGTCCATAATAATATATGTTTCCACTCTATTTTACTCATTAGAGATTGGCCTCCTAACATCGTTCAATTCCAAGTAACGCATCATACAATATAAGCCTAACGGATACACCCGACAATCACCGAAAAATACCATCTTCTTCCTTATCATCAAACAGAATGGAGCAATGGGTCCGTGAACTACCTTACATTAACTGACAGAAATCCTCGATAAGTTTGTAAAACAGAGTTACTTAATCAAAAAGCAAAAAAAGAAAAATAAACCCTGAATGGAGGATAATAACTCATTTGCCAAAAAATTAATTTAAATTATAAGTCCTTTCTATCACTTAAGCTAACAATCCGATTAACTGCCCGCAATCAAAAAACATGATATGTCAATCGTCTTTATTTGAAACTTCTTTTTCAGATGACTCATCAGATCCTGATTTCTCAGATTCCTCTTCTTTTATCCCACTTTCTTCAGTAACAGGCTTGGTAAATGAGTATTCGATGATGTACCTTATTTTTTCCTTCCCTAAATGCTTGTTCAATCTATTGGCAATTATGTTTAGAATCAAGATCATCTGTGCCGACTGATAAAAGTAAAAGTCTGGTATTTTCAACTCAATGATCCCATTCTCATTCTTCTCAATGACAACATCTTTAGCAAATGCCTCATTCACATAATGACCAAGCAAACTTTGTATCTTTTCTGTTTCATCCTCAATGACTTTTTCAATCTTAAGCCAATACTTTACTTTTTTACCAGCATGTGGATGATTAAAATCGATGTTTACCCTGCCACCTCCAACTGATAAAATTTTACCAATTCTTCCTTCTAACTGAATCCATTGTCCACGTTGTACAGGCCATTGCCCTTGCTCTCGCAGCTTTTTAGAGGGGATTGTCTCAATTTTACCTTTATCCCGTAGTCCAAAGGCTTTTTCTGGGGTTAAGTCTACTTCTTTCTCCTCTTCCACTTCCATTTCTCGCAAAGCTTCGTGTACTCCTTCAAGAGCAAATTCTTTCTCACCGATAATGATAAATTTTGGTGAACCAACCTTATCCTCTGGGAAATCATCCTTTTTAGCATGTTCTTTTTCAGTGGTCTCAATCATTATTAATTTTGGCTCTTTCTTTCCTTGTTGAACTTCTAATACAGTAGGCTCTTCATAAGCCCATCCAGTCATTCTAACTAGGACAAATTCTCCTTCTTTCACCATATCCGTCACCCTTCTTTAATTCTTGTCATTATTCTTTTTTCCTCACGGCTTTAACACTTTTCAAGTTATATCCTACTGGACATTCAATTTTGCCTATGACTTCAGTAATGTGCAATCGATCTTCTGGAAATAAATACTCTGGGTTGCAGATTGTATTATAATTAGCACAGTCAATCTTCTCGCATAGTTTTTGTTCATATCTTTGCGTGGCTCCCTTCACGGCAATCCGACTTGGAAAGCTAGTAACAATTTCTGGTTCCACCACATGAACCGTCACGACTCCATCTTCATGCACGGGACATGAATGCTTGATTTTTTTCACCACTTTCACTTCATAAAGGCGTCCTTCTTCCAATTTCAGGCAAGCTCCACGAAGACGGCAATCCTTGCATAATTCCGTCTCCCCCAAATATACAAATCTCATTCCCTCTCGCGCGAGATATGTCCCTAATAACGTGATCTTTTCAGTTTCTTCAGATGATGGCACTTACCTTCCCTCAAACTCTTGAAAAATTCTCTAAAGGACGATTCGGTCTAGAAGTTATATATCCTTTCTTCATTGGCACGTTTTGGCATGTACTCCCTAGCCACTTTTAGCACATCTTCTTGCGTCTGGCATCGTGAATACTCTTCTAAAGGAGCTTCATTCAAAAGAATGAATTTTCCAGGAAACTTCTCGTCAATCTCCCACGCTTCATCTTTAAATC